>NZ_JAUBUG010000001.1:52258-244883 GCF_036705345.1 Microcoleus sp. B3-D2 | reverse complement strand
TATCGCTCAAATTATACCGGAAAGAGTTCAGAGAAACAACCCAAGAGTTGTCAAAAAGCCTGTTTCAAAATTTCGCTATAAACAAGTTAAACACAGAGGTACTGGAATCATAATGAATCCTCCTGTATTTATTGTTTTAAGCACTGCATAGCCCTTAACTGAACCGTATTGAGCTATAGTTGCTATGCACGCTTGTTATAAGTCGCGATCGCGCCCGCCTACTTTTGCAAGAGGTCTACTGAACTGGCGCGTGTTGCTAGCGACAAATCCGACGAAGTGAACGCCGCGCCAGGGTAGGGGGCGAAAGAGCCAGGGCTGGCTAGGCTCTGCGTGCGACTGAGTACAAGCAAAGCAGCCGATCGCTCGACTGACTCAACCTATTAACTAACAATGCAGCCACTCAAAGACCGAACTCCCCAGAAAAGAAGAAGAAAAAACAGAGCATGAAAAACTGCTGACGTAAACCCCCGATCCACATTTACTCCCGCTTGCATTATCAAAAAATGTGGGAGTAACCGAATTAATCGGATATAGTCATCTCCTTTTGTCTGCGAGCAGCTAAGGCTAATTCAAAGCCTGCCTTGAGTTGGTCAGCCTGGTTCGAGGCATGGGACGCTTCTCCTGCTTGCCTTGCTTTTAGTTGTAACGGTGCGGCGATCGCAATCCGTTCCTCTTCATAGTGCGTAAGAGCTTTAGCAACACAAGCAGTATCCTGCAAGTTCAGCCCCTTGAGTGCTTTTGTTAAAGCAACAGCATCCTCAAATGCCATAGTAGACCCTAATCCTAACGACGGTCGCATCGGGTGAGCGGCATCCCCTAATAAGGTGATTCTCTCTCTATCCCCCCATTGGGATACTGGTTCCCGATCGAACACGCCAGTTTCCACAATGGTGGTAGGGTCAGTTGCTCGAATAACCCTTTCAACAAAGGGAGTCCATTGGTCAAAAACTTGGAGAACCATAGCTAAAACATCGGTACTCTTCTCTGAAGTCGGATGGAGTGCAGTCCCTGTCCAAGCCAGTGCCTCGCCTCCTGCATCCATAATCCAAAAATTTTTCTGGTCGCCGACCACCAGTTGAAAACCAGCCCCTTCTGCAAAGGGTTCAGCGAGCGGGGCTAGGATTTGACGGGGCAAGATTCCTCGCCAAGTCATGGTTCCAGTGTAGAGAGGGGCACCATCTCCCACGGTAAGCCCGCGAACCGCAGAGTGATAACCATCGGCACCAATTAACAGTTGTGCGCCAACATCGGCCTGATTCTCAAAGTGCAAACGTAAGGCAGCCTCGGACGGATCGGCGACCTTAGTAAAGTTGACAAACTTATGGTTGAGGTGAAGGGAGACGGTAGGTGGGAGTGTGTTGTGCAATGAGGTTTGTAGGTTATACCACGCTAGCCAAGTGAAGGGAGTACCCGCCAAGGGCGATTCATCAGAAAACAGAACCTCGCCATTGGGTCTCATCAGCAGTTGTCGCTGTGGGTTGGCAGAAGCGGCACGAACTTGGGTAGCGAGATCGGCATTGATGAGGGCCAATGCCTTATACCCCGCTTCTGCCAACCCTAGGGCAGCGCCGATGGGACGTAAAGCTCTAGCTCGTTCAAACACACCTACCGAAAAACCTAAATTGGCTAGCCCATGGGCTGCACATAGTGCGCCTGGGCCTGCACCAATAATGGCGATATCGAAAGTTGGGGTTTCACTCATTTTTAGATACGGTTAAAAGCACCGACGAAAGCGATTGCCTTGAGCACTAGCGAAGCTAATCGCGCTTCGTGTGACATGATGTAGGTTCTGCTTGATAATATACACTCACGCACTAATTCATAAAAGAGATTTCTTGCAAAAGTAGGCGGGCGCGATCGCGACCTATAACATCAGGGTGAACGATCCTACAAGCCAGACAGCGAGACAACATTCCGCGAAATGATGAAGCCGTCGAAATGAATCAAGATGAGTTTCAAGAATGGCTCTACGACTAAAAGCCTTCGTAAACCGTTGAATTTGTGCTGATTAAAAATGCTGCCATCATGCCGATCGCGGCACTCGAACATAATAAATCAAGGAGGTATTTAAGCGGGATTTAGTATTAAACTCTCAATACAGGCCTTTCGGGATTTTCTGGATTAGGAATTAGACGCTGATTTTTGCAATCTACTAGCAAATCTAAAGTTTCTAACACAGTTTTACCCGTTAGCACCATATCGCCTAAAACCATTGCCGCCTCACTCGTTTCGCGCCCTTCTATTTCAATGATAATAGGCCCAGTCAACCCCACTGTTTCTTGTCGGCCATCAGCATATTTTACTATTTCATGACTCCTAATTCTTAAAGCTAGGTGTTCGCAGACTTCTACAGGAATAGCTGTGCGTACTGCAACAGTATCTATGAGTGCTTCTGCTTCGTACACGCGCAACTGATTTGGATTGAGCAATCCTCTCTTGACTAACTCTTCATCAATGGCATTCGTTAGCTTGACTTTGACTCGAACTGCACCCTTATTTTTGCTGGCTTGAGTTAGATCGCGATCGAGATTTATGAGATCGCCTCTTTTCGTCTATAAAGTCTACCTTTGATTCTAGCCACAATTTAGAGTAATAAGGTTCGCAGTGCAAACCCTACAAGTAGAGTTGGTACGTAAGTCTGACAGCGTATTCTAGGTTTAGGAAGTGCTGTAGGGACAAAGGCTTTCGCCGCGTCCCTACGGGGATCTATCACTCTTGTGGGGTGGGCATCCTGGCCGCCCTAAACATACAAGTTAAATCACAACAGCTTACTCATCTTCTGCATAGATAAACCGATACAATTCGCTAGGATCTGGCTCAGCGCTTTTCTCAGCAAAATCGACTGCATCATCAATTACTGCTTGAATTTTATTATCGATCTCTTTCAATTCTTCAGCAGTTGCCAAAGTTCGATCGATCAAATCAGCAGCCAACTTCTTAATTGGATCGCGGGGGAACCAATATTCCTTCTCTTCCTTAGAACGCAACTCATCTGGATCGGCCAAAGAATGGCCGCGAAAGCGATAAGTCAAAGCCTCGATCAAAGTCGGCCCCTCGCCGGCTCGCGCCCGCGCTACAGCTTCTTTCGCCACTTCCCGCACCGCCAAAACATCCATCCCGTCAACCTCAAAACCAGCCATGCCAAAAGCATGAGCTTTCTTGTAAATCAGCGGATCGGAAGTAGCTCGTTCGTGGGCCATCCCGATCGCCCATTTGTTGTTTTCCACAACATAAATAATCGGCAACTTCCACAAAGCCGCCATATTCAAACATTCAAAAAACTGCCCGTTATTTGCAGCGCCATCGCCAAAAAAACAAGCAGTTACGCCATCGGAACTCTCATCCCCCAAAGCTTCACGGCGGTACTTCGATTGAAAAGCCGCCCCCGTAGCTACAGGAATCCCCTCAGCCACAAAAGCATAACCTCCCAACAGTCGGTGTTCGGCCGAAAACATATGCATCGAACCGCCGCGGCCCTTCGAGCAACCAGTTTCCTTCCCGAATAACTCCGCCATTACCTCCCGCGCCGGGACGCCCGCGCTCAAAGCGTGAACGTGATCGCGGTAGGTGCTGCTGACGTAATCAGTGTCATCCCGGCGCATCGATCGAATCACGCCAGTAGAGACAGCTTCCTGACCGTTGTACAAGTGGACAAAACCAAACATTTTGCCCCGGTAGTACATCTCAGCACACTTGTCCTCAAAATAGCGCCCCAAGACCATATCCTCGTAGAGCATCAAGCCCTCATCCCGAGAAATGTTTACGCTTTGCGCGTCAAAAACTGGTAAAGTCCGTTCCTGAACCATAAATAATTAATACCCGACGATCGGCTTCCTAGACATCTAAATTTAAACCCAGATGGGACACAACCGCAGCAGAAAACGATCGAAGGTTTTCTGTGCAGCAGTTCACCAATTGTTAAAATGAGTTTGGCAGGCGGGGCGGATGGCCAGGAGTCCGAGAACCAAGTCCCATCTAAACCCGATGCCAACGAATGATATAATTCCATTACTCTCAAACCCGAAAATGCTCAAGAGTCAAACCACTCCTTTAGCTGACGGGCAGTGGGGCAAGGCATTTTGCTCACTGTAAAACGCTGTAGAGGGAAAAAAGTCAGAGTATCTCTACGACAAGTCCAAGATACCGTGAATTGGGCGGTTGGAAGCCAACACCAGAATTTTTGATTTGGTTTGCGGGAGTATCTCACTTAAGATAGGCTAATTCAGTTGCTAGCGCTTTGGGGAAGTGGACGAGTGTTAATTCCACTAGATTACTACCGGATTTTGGGTCTACCGATTCAAGCTACTGCCGAACAGTTGCAGCAGGCTCACCGCGATCGAACTTTACAGCTTCCGCGCAGGGAGTATTCTGAAGTTGCGATCGTCGCCCGCAAACAACTGCTCGATGAAGCCTGCGCCGTTCTGTCAGACTCAGAGGGGCGCAAAGCTTACGATGCCAGTTTTTTAGCCAAAACTTACGATCGAGAGTCGGAAGCCGCACAGGAAGCCAAGCACCAGAGGTCAAAAACCTCAGCAGGCACGGCCACCTTCCTGCAAGAGGCAGGAGAAACTGCTCCGCCAGAGTCCAAGGCTTTAGAGGCTGCTCCCGACCCCCACACTCCAAGTATTGAAATCGATGACAACCAATTCGTAGGAGCCCTGCTCATACTTCAAGAACTGGGGGAATACGAACTCGTACAGAAGCTGGGTCGCCCGTATCTTAACAATGGCAGCATCGCGATCGCAGAAGGTCGTTTCGGCGACCCCCAGCTCGTGAGGCCAGATATAGTTTTAACTGTCAGCCTTGCCTGTCTAGAACTCGGCCGCGAACAGTGGCAGCAAGGTCAGTACGAAAATGCCGCAAAATCATTAGAAGCAGGTCAAGAATTGCTGCTGCGCGAAAGCCTATTTGCAAGCGTGAGGGGTGAAATGCAAGCCGACATATACAAACTCCGTCCGTACAACATTTTAGAGCTATTATCACTCCCCGAAGAAAAAGTTGACGAGCGTCGCAAGGGACTGCAAATCCTGCGAGAAATGCTTCAAGAACGAGGCGGTATCGACGGTTCGGGAGACGATCGATCGGGTTTAGGAATAGAAGACTTCCTCCGGTTCGTGCAGCAAATGCGTAAACACCTAACCAGCAGCGAGCAGCAGGCGCTATTTGAAGCCGAAGCCGGCCGCCCCTCCGCAGTCGCCACTTACCTCTCGGTCTACACCCTGTTAGCCCAAGGATTTGCCGCCAGACAGCCATCGATGATCCGTCGCGCCAAGCTGATGCTGATGCAGCTAGGTCGCCGCCAAGACGTTCACCTGGAAAAAGCCGTCTGTTCCCTGCTGCTGGGCCAGACAGAAGAAGCCAGCAGAGCCCTCGAACTCAGTTCGGAAAAAGAACCCCTGGCCTTCATTCGCGAACATTCCCAAGATTCACCCGACTTGTTGCCCGGACTGTGCTTGTACGCCGAACACTGGCTACAAGAAGAAGTGTTTCCCCACTTCCGCGACTTGGCTAACGAGTCAGTGTCCTTGAAAGACTACTTTGCCGACCCGAAAGTACAAGCTTACCTAGAAGCTTTGCCGCAGGACGCAGAAACCGCCAACGAATGGGTCGTCGTGCAGCCCCGCTCCGGCAAAGTCCCAGGGCGACTGCAACCGGCAGCAGGCAGATCGCCCGCTGCCATACCCGCACAGCCACCTGCAGCCAAGCAGGGAGCCAGTACCGTCACCTTGACCGCCGTACCGGGTGAGGCTTCCACCGCAGCCTCGGGCGCTAAATCCCAGGCAACGGTGGCCGCGCCGAGCCCCGCTGCTGCGGCCGTCTCTATGCCGATAGCTACAGTGCCACACCCTGCAGACTCGACTTCCAAACAACGCAGACGCCAACATTCAGGGCGCAGCGGAGCAAGCGGCAATGGGCTAAAGGGCGATTTGGTCGATCGAGCGCGCACCAAGGCAGCAGAACTTACCGCCCAAGTCAAGTCCATGCCTCCAAAAAGGCTGGCTTTGTTTCTAGTCGCAGGTGTCCTGAGTCTGTTACTCCTGTGGTTAATACTCAGTCTGTTGGCTAGCGCCATGCAAGCCCTATCGGGCCCCCTGCGAGGAGAGCAAGCCCTTGTCCGCCTGGAAGAACCGCCCCTAGAAATCCCTGCCTTGGCCGCGGCCCCAGAGCCGATCGCTGCAGGCGCAGTGTCGGGAGAAATCACTCAGGAATCAGCGGAACAAATAGTTCAAAGCTGGCTGTCGGCGAAAGCAGCGGCTTTGGGCCCCAATCACGCAGTCGAAGAATTAAAGCAAGTTCTGACAGAACCGGCTTTGTCTCGCTGGCAATTGATGGCAGAAGCTCAACAGCGAAACAACGCGCACCAGCGTTACGTACACAAGCTGCAAGTTAATGGAGTTAAGACGAATCCGACTAATCCCGATCGCGCTCAAGTAGAAGCCCAAGTAGGGGAAAAAGCCGAAGTGTTCGATCGATCTCAGCTCGTTTCTTCCCGCAATGAAAACCTGCGGGTGCGCTACGACTTGATCCGTCAAGAGGGACAGTGGCGGATTATGGATTGGCAAGTGATTAAGTAAGGAATTGGTAATTAGTAATTGGTAATTGGTAATTTCTGGTGGCTAATTACTAATTACCAAGTTCTGATTATTAGGTGAATTTTTAATTCCAAAAGCGGGAGTTTTGAATTGCAGATTATTGTTGAAGGCTGGCGTTTTATTTATCATTCCTATTGCGTAGCCAATCAATTTCAACTGCTGGAAATGCTCGTGAAGCGCAGCTATCCCGTAGGGAATCGCCCGCGAAGCCAAATTGAGCTTTTCCACCGCGATATGCCCTACATTGACGCAGCTTGGGAGACGAAAATTAGTTTGTTCGATCGCCCAAATGAAACCTTACTTCGCAGCATTAAGAGCCCTGCGGTAAATCAGTCAGCCGATGTTACCCTGCGAATGTACTGCCCGTGGGACTTCTCGGCATCCAGCAGCGCTCAAACTTGGGTATTTGCAGCGACAGAATGGGGGATTGTTACCAGTACAGTATTAAAGGCGATGGGTGTTAAGTCGATCGCCCAAACCCCCATTAACTCAGAAACGAAAATTATTACACCTTCAGCGTGGTCAAAAGCCGGCTTAATTCGCAGCGGAGTTGAGGCCGATCGCATTGCCGTGGTACCTTTGGGAGTCGATCCTCAGATTTATTATCCTGCTGCGGGCGATCGGCGTCAATCACTGCGCGAAAGCTTGGGCTGGTCAAACTATTTTATATTTTTAAACATCGGAGGGCAAACGGATCGCAAAGGTATTCGCCCTTTATTAAAAGCCTTCGCTGCGGTAGTTGACAAATATCCAGATGCGAGATTAGTTTTAAAAGGTTCTGAACTGCTTTATCCGTCGAGAGACGAGATTGCGGAAGCCTGCCGAGTTGTGCTCAACGATGCGGAAAGAGCGAGAGTTTTACCAAGATTAATTTATACGGGTAGCCAGCTATCTTTTGCTCAAATAGCAGAGTTTTACCAAGCTGCAGATGCTTATGTTTCTCCATATTTGGCAGAAGGTTTTAACCTGCCGGTGTTGGAAGCTGCAGCTTGTGGTTTGCCGGTAATTTGCACTGCGGGCGGCCCTACGGATGATTTTACGCGATCGAACTTTGCACTGCGGATTCAGAGTAAATTTACGGCTGTGGCGAGCGATGGGGAAACGTTATTTATCTTAGCTCCTGAGTGGGAACATTTGACTGATTTGATGCAAGGGGCGATCGAACAGCCTGGATTGGCTGCGAAAGCGAGGGTTGCGGGCCCGGCTTTTGTGGCTGAAAATTTTACTTGGAGGCGCGTAGTCGATCGATTGCTTGAGGTTATGGGAGGAGATAAAAAGAGAGAGGAGAAGTCTATTTTTGAGCCAATAATTTTGTAGTTTGGGCGTTTCAAGCCCTAAATGGGAAATAGGTTTTTTCCGGCCTGCCTGGATTGCAGAATATGCCGCTTTGCCAACGTTTCAATCCCTGATAGGGTTTTAGGTTTTTTCCGGCCAAAATTCGCTCGCCTGCGACAACACGTAGATAAGTTTCAATCCCTGATAGGGTTTTAGGTTTTTTCCGGCAAAAGTCCCTGAGTGCAACTGTCGGAAACTTCTCAAGCAAGTTTCAATCCCTGATAGGGTTTTAGGTTTTTTCCGGCCTAGCATTGTTGCCAATTTCATAAATGTTGATTTACCCGGTTTCAATCCCTGATAGGGTTTTAGGTTTTTTCCGGCAAGCGCATAAAGTCAGCACAGGTTTAGGAAGTGCTCGTTTCAATCCCTGATAGGGTTTTAGGTTTTTTCCGGCCGCAGCAAACTGGCTGAAATCTCTCGCTGCAATCAGTTTCAATCCCTGATAGGGTTTTAGGTTTTTTCCGGCAGGGAAGTAGTCGTGGTTAGTGGCGAGATGCAGTGTTTCAATCCTTGATAGGGTTTTAGGTTTTTTCCGGCAGCATCGAGGAGAAACATCTGCCATCTCTCACCTCACTGTTTCAATCCCTGATAGGGTTTTAGGTTTTTTCCGGCTTACGACCGCCTGACGAGCGCCGCCGGGAATCAGCGACCGAGTTTCAATCCCTGATAGGGTTTTAGGTTTTTTCCGGCTTAATTGGAAGTTTGGGAATTGCCACCGATTGCGCGTGTTTCAATCCCTGATAGGGTTTTAGGTTTTTTCCGGCGGCGACGGCAAAAGTCGGATCGAGCAAGCGGCCAAGTTTCAATCCCTGATAGGGTTTTAGGTTTTTTCCGGCACTACAACACCATCTTGAGACTTTTGGGCAGTGACGTTGGTTTCAATCCCTGATAGGGTTTTAGGTTTTTTCCGGCTTGGTTGGCGCGCTCGCTCTAAGTTTTCTGCTGCGTTTCAATCCCTGATAGGGTTTTAGGTTTTTTCCGGCGCGAATATTTAATCCCGTGCCGGACAAACCCTAGTTTCAATCCCTGATAGGGTTTTAGGTTTTTTCCGGCGTTATCTTGATCTGAACTTCAGCCTCTTGCTTTTGCGTTTCAATCCCTGATAGGGTTTTAGGTTTTTTCCGGCGCACTTTCAGCGCTGCGAATACCAAGTGCAAGGTTTCAATCCCTGATAGGGTTTTAGGTTTTTTCCGGCAAAGATGCGACCACATAAACTCAATGATGATTAAGTTTCAATCCCTGATAGGGTTTTAGGTTTTTTCCGGCCTACTTGAGTAGATGTGGGGGGAGTTCCAGCGTTTGCGTTTCAATCCCTGATAGGGTTTTAGGTTTTTTCCGGCTCATTGACTCGCTTTCTCACGCTTGGTTTTCCGGTTTCAATCCCTGATAGGGTTTTAGGTTTTTTCCGGCTGAGATGGGCTTGTATGCTCCGAGCTGCCAGTCCTGGTTTCAATCCCTGATAGGGTTTTAGGTTTTTTCCGGCGTTCCATCACTTTGTAAACCGAGTGAACTTGCTCGGTTTCAATCCCTGATAGGGTTTTAGGTTTTTTCCGGCTGGTTTTGTTTGCTGTTTTGAAGCGCGACGGGACGCTGTTTCAATCCCTGATAGGGTTTTAGGTTTTTTCCGGCAGGGGATGAGCCATCAATTGTCCGTCAGGCGATCGGTTTCAATCCCTGATAGGGTTTTAGGTTTTTTCCGGCATTGTACAGAGGCGGGATAGGCAAATACAAAACGTTTCAATCCCTGATAGGGTTTTAGGTTTTTTCCGGCGTCAGGGTCGCACTGACTAAGCAACTCGATTAATCTTTTGTTTCAATCCCTGATAGGGTTTTAGGTTTTTTCCGGCTTTGCGTACCAGGCCGACCAGTTGAGATTGCCTACGTTTCAATCCCTGATAGGGTTTTAGGTTTTTTCCGGCTACAGATTTACCCGCTGTGCAGAGGCTGCGTTTTTTGTTTCAATCCCTGATAGGGTTTTAGGTTTTTTCCGGCCTAGACGAAGCTCGGAACAAGCTTAAGGAGGGAACAAAAGGTTTCAATCCCTGATAGGGTTTTAGGTTTTTTCCGGCTCTGAGGCTTCATCAATGGCCGTGATTAAAATACTGTTTCAATCCCTGATAGGGTTTTAGGTTTTTTCCGGCCGCAGAAACCAAGAAGGAAGCCGAAAAAGAGCTCGAAAGTTTCAATCCCTGATAGGGTTTTAGGTTTTTTCCGGCCGCGGCGGGCAAAAAACTATATCCCAAGGTTTGCGGGTTTCAATCCCTGATAGGGTTTTAGGTTTTTTCCGGCGTAAGAGTTTGCATTTATAAAAATTGCTTTACTTGGTTTCAATCCCTGATAGGGTTTTAGGTTTTTTCCGGCTTGTGTACAGTGGTTTTCATCGTTCCGGTATGGATTCCCGGTTTCAATCCCTGATAGGGTTTTAGGTTTTTTCCGGCAACCCTAAACTTTAAGCTATCGCATTAACAATTGAGTTTCAATCCCTGATAGGGTTTTAGGTTTTTTCCGGCTTTTTGCCCACGTAGTCGTCAATTTGCGAGATTTGGGTTTCAATCCCTGATAGGGTTTTAGGTTTTTTCCGGCCGCCCGTTCCAGAAGCCTGGGTGTATTTGGTTTTCAAGGTGCAGTTGCGTCAGTCAACAGCAAAAGTACCATTGCAGCCTTCGGCTTGTCAATACCAGATTTTCCCTACTCCCTGCAAAACCTTATGCTGTAAAGCTTACAGACTTTCCGTCAATCGTTTTTTCAGGCTAAGGGCATCAAACTGTTGCTGCACATGAGTTCGAGGCGAAAAATTTGATAGCCCGATTTTAACACCTACCCATTCACGGAAACTCAGCAAAAAATATTCTTCGCTCAACGGGCTCTACCCCACCAATACCTTCGATCTTAGCCTGACACCCAGTGCACAGCGGAAAAAACCAAATACTCTCTTCCTTGGGTTGGATGACTTTGTTGGGCGTGGCGATCGTAACTTAGAATTGAGTCCTAGCCTGCATCAATCTCCTCAAACGATTCCGCCAACCAGAAAGCAAAGCGATTAAAAAACAACTTCGATATATCAAAAAAAATTAGCTCATATTCAACAGCTAACGACTTAGACACTTATCTCTAAAATCTCACGAAAAAGCCAGATAAAAGCTGCCAAGTCGTAGACTTATCAAAATCTATGCTTTAGAAAATCACAGACCACAACTTATATTTTGCCGATATTTTACCCCAATTAAGTGCTAGGAGCGATCGAACCCGACCTATTCAGCCAAACCTAAAGCTTCAATAAATAGCGAATTTTTACCTGCCATATTTGCGGTATTTGCGATTCGCGCTTCCGAAAAATATTATTGGCGAATTGCCTACAAGTTCCCCAAATTAACTTAAAATCAGTAGAGTGGCATTTACCTTAAAACTACCTATGACAAAAGCCGAAATTAGCACCGAAAACATCACAGTTCCTAACGGGGATTTACAAATAGCTGCATACCTAGCCCAGCCAACCTCCCCAGGGCAATTTCCCGCAGTGATCGTAATTCAAGAAATCTTTGGCGTCAACTCGCACATCCGCGAAGTTACTGAAAGAATAGCAAAAGAAGGATATGTGGCGATCGCCCCAGCCATTTACCAGCGTCAAGCCCCCGGCTTTGAAACCGGTTACACACCCGAAGCCATCCAAATCGGCAGAGAATACAAAGAAAAAACCACAGCTTCCGAACTTCTGGGCGATATCCAAGCCACCATCAATTACCTCAAAACTCTACCCTCTGTCAAACCAGAAGGTTTTGGCTGCATTGGTTTCTGCTTTGGAGGACACGTCGCCTACCTCGCCGCTACTTTGCCAGAAATCAAGGCTACAGCGTCCTTCTACGGCGCCGGTATCGCCACCCAAACCCCCGGGGGAGGAACCCCGACGATCGCCCGCACAGCAGACATTAAAGGCACTCTATACGCCTTTTTTGGCACTCAAGACCCCAGCATTCCCTTAGAACAAGTTGACCAAATCGCCGCAGAATTGCAAAAACACAGTATTTCTCACCAAATTTTCCGCTACAATGCCGATCACGGCTTCTTCTGCGACCACCGCGGCAGTTACGACGCTACGGCAGCAGCCGACTCGTGGGTGCAGGTGAAGCAGCTATTTCATCAGCAACTTCAACCAGCTTAGAGAGTGGGAGATGGGGAGATAGGGAGATGGGGAGAGTGGGAAAATTTTTTCTACTGACGACTGCCAACTAAATTACTGACAACTGACAACTAAACTGACATGAATTCCAAATCTACAGGTTCTCAAAGCGCAAAAGCATCCTTTTCAATGGATGATTTTGCTAAAGCCCTCGAACAGCACAATTATGAGTTCCAGAAGGGACAAGTAGTGCGCGGCAAAGTGTTCGAGTACGACTCAAACGGCGCGTATGTTGATATCGGCGGCAAGTCTTCGGCTTTTTTGCCGATCGAAGAGGCTGCTTTGAGAACAGTAACGGATTTGTCGGAAGTGGTTCCCCTGGACGAGGAACGGGACTTTTTGATTATCCGCGAACAAGATGCAGATGGCCAAGTTACCTTGTCTCTGCGGCAGTTACAAATTCAGCAAGCTTGGGAAGATTTAATTGAATTGCAGGAAACCGGTAAAGTTCTTCAGGTGCGGGTTACTGGGGCGAATAAGGGCGGCGTGACAGTAGATGTTCAGGGAATGCGCGGTTTTATTCCCCGATCGCACTTAGTCGATCGCGATAACCTAGAATCGCTGATCGGTCAATCTTTGAGCGTTAATTTTTTGGAGGTCGATCGCGAACGAGAAAAACTCGTACTTTCCCAGCGGATGGCCACTCAATCGAATGCCTTCAAGGATTTGCAAATTGGTCAGTTGGTGGAAGGAAAAGTCAGCAGCATCAAGCCTTTTGGGGTGTTTGTGGACTTGGAAGGAGTTAGCGGTTTGCTGCACATCAAGCAAGTTAGCCAAAAATATATTGATAACCTTGGAAAGGTGTTTGCTCCCGGTCAACCCCTGAAAGCGATCGTGCTTGACCTTGATGAAAGTCGTGGCCGGATTTCACTTTCTACTCGGGTACTGGAAAATTACCCAGGGGAAATGGTGGATAAAATGGCGGATGTTATGGATACCGCAGAAGAGCGATCGGAACGCGCTCGAAAAACTCTTTCTTAAGTCTTGATATAATTACCACCCCGACTTCTTAAAGAAGTCGGGGCTCTAAGAGCGCGATCGTTTTACGTTTAATTAGCTTGATTTACTTATTTTGCATTGTACATCGACTTCTTATACCAGTTTCCCAAAAGAATCCAACTATAGGCTAACTCCCAACCCCTATCTAGTAAGTGAATACCTCTGGTCATTCAAACATCAAAAATCCAAAATTGTCTTACTTCTTCCTTTGGCGGTCTAACTCCATTTCAGCGTTCGTTATTTAACCCCATTAGCTACTACTCCCAATACTTTAAAATCGGCTACATTTAGTTGATCTAAAGCTTTGTTTACCAGTGCGCGATCTGTTTTTTCTATTTTTACTATCAGCACTGTACCATCAGTTTGAGAGGCTAGTAAATGACCATCTGCTAAACCAATTAAAGGTGGTGTATCGTAAATGACTAAATCAAATAACGCTAGGAATTGTTCCATTAAATAGTGCATCTTTCTCGAAGAAAGTAATTTAATTGGATCAGGGGGAATAGTACCAGCAGTGAGGACAAAAAGATTGTCATCGTCGGGTAATCGCTGAATAGCCTCATTTAAGCTTAAATCAGAACTTAAAGTATTACTTAAACCTTTCAGATTTGATAAACCAAGGTATGTGTGGAGTTGAGGAGAACGCATATTAGCATCCACTAATAATACTCGTTTACCCACAGCAGAAGCAGTTTTAGCTAAATAAAGTGCTACAGTTGACTTACCCTCACCTTTAAGAGTCGAAGTGATGGTTAAAGAACTTACTGGGTGTTCAGCATTTAATAATTGAATATTTGTATATAAGTAGTGAAATGCCTCGATTACAGGAAAATCTTGGGAATTTGAAACTATTATTCGTTTTAAGCTTGCACCGTTAGTATTTGAAGTTATGCTAGTGAATTGAGCGGGAACCCTTTCACCTCTACGAGATTTAATTTTCATCGCTTTGGCGATCGGAATGACTCCCAAAAGAGGGCGTTTAGTTGCTGATTTAATTTCTTCTGGAGTATGGAAAACAGTATTTAAAACTTCTACTAGAAAACCTACAGCAATGCCTAGTAAACTGCTAATAACGAGCGCGATCGCTAGCTGCCGGCGGGTTTGTTTTTCTGTTACTGGGTCGAGCTCACCTTTTTCGTTTGTGACTAACTGTGGTTTAGATATAATTTGCCAAGAGTCATAAATTTGACCAGCATCTATTTGTAAAGTTTTTTGTTTTTCCATGAACAGCTTGAGAGTATCTTTAGCTAGTTCTAGTTTTAATTGTAGGTCATCATAGCGACGTTGAGCTTGGGGCATTTGAGTGATTTTTGCTTGCAGTAAATTTTGGCTATTAGTTATCACTCGCTCGCGAACTTCCAACTGTTCTAGTTGTGATTTCATCTGAAAGAGAACCGACTCAGCTTCTGTTTTCATTAAATCGCGCAAACTTTGCTGCTTTTCCCGCAAAGATTGAATGGGAAGGCTATTTTCATAAAATTGAGTAGAGCTTAAAGCTAATTGCGACTCTATTTCAGTTATTTTGCCAATTAAACTTTCATAAGACTTAGGGCTAATATCAATAATCCAACGATTATCGCCATTTAAAGATCTTTTTTTGTAGTTTTCATATTGCTGCCTACTTTCTGCTAGTTGTACTTGCACTTCTAGGCGACGATTAGTTACACTATCTAGCTGATCTGATAGGCTGCGGCTGCGTACTTCTGGTTGATTAAAGTTATACTTAATTCTTAAGGTTTGTAATTCTTGCTGCAAGTTATCTACTTTCTGCTGGAGGGGTGGCATTTGTCTAGCGATAAAATCAATACTTTGTTTGCTAACCCTTAAGCGCTCTTTGCCCATATATTCTCGGTAATATTTGGCAATTTCTTCCAGCACATATTTGATGCGCTTGGGGTCTCGATCACGGTAGCTAATATCTAGGAGTTTAGTACCCCCCTGCTTCCCATCTCGCAAGAAAGTAACACGTTGGATAGTCAAGCGGTTGTTGAGATTTTTATAGTCAAAATTTGGATATCTTTGTTGCAATTTATTAACTAATGGTATTAGCACTTCGGGGCTTTTTAAAACCCGCGTTAAACTTTGATAATCCACCGAGGAACCGTCTTCCGCTGATGACTTAATTCTGTTCAAGTCTGTGATGCCTATACCGTTACTTTGAGCTTGGACTAAGAGCTTTGATAGCCGATCGTCTGTCGTAAGCGGTTCTGCTAAAACTGTAAATTTTCCTTCATACTCAGTAATAGATTTTTTGGCAGCCCTGAACACGAAAGTACCGGTCAAAGTACCTATGCTGGCAGCTACTATAGCCATCACCAGAAGGCGACGTTTGACGACAGCTACTACCCATCCAATATCAAGGGCTTGGTCATCTCCTTCTGGGGTACTAGCTACGTAGTTAGGGGAGGCAGCAGACAGATAGTGACCATTAAGATCATCCTTTAGGGGAGAAAACAGCTTTTTATCCATAAGGCTAATTTTATGAAATTCCTAATTTCCTAAGAGTCTGAGTAGCTCTATTAGTCGGGTGGGAACGAGAAGTCCACCAATAATACTACCAGCTGGTGTGAGAACAGTGGTAATGGTGTCTACCAAGGTAGCAGTCCTCGATCGTCCCACTATAATTATGTCATTATCTTGAATAAGTGGGTTGGTTTGAGCATCGATTCCTTGATTCAAATTAATAGCTACTTCCGATCGGGATATAGTTCCATTAGGATTCAGCCTGATCAGTTCCACGGCTCTAGAGTTAGCGCGAGTTAGTCGGAAACCCCCTGCACTCATAATTGCTTGATTTAAGGTAGTATTAGGAGGTAATTTGAGCCCACCCGGAGTATTTACTTCTCCGATAACACTCACTTGCACAGTCCCCGGAGCAAAGCTAGCAGTAGCTAGAACAGAAACTTCTCCTGGGTCGATAGCCGTCGCTGTCGGGACAAAGATGATATCCCCTTCTTGTAGTATAGTATCTTGAGAGGTATCTTGTTCTTGCAAATATTGCCAGAGGTTAATAGTGCGGATTTGTTGTTTGCCACTTCTAGTATAACGTTGGAGTTGGATTTGGCGAATATCGGCGATTGATGTGATGCCACCAGCTAGTTGTAGAGCACGGATAATTGTCGGCTGTCCGTTGGTTCTTTGACCATTTTGGGTATCACCACCGATCGCTACATATCTACCGGGACGCTTTACCTCTCCGAATACTGAGACACTACGGGGTTGCTCTGCTGGTATAGAAAAAGTAGATTCACTAACTTGATTTGTTTCTGCTAAATTAATTGTTTCTTGAGGGGGAACCAAGATTTGATCTCCATCTCGCAACGTGATATCTTGGGTGGTCTGACCAGTTTGTAAATAATCCCACAGATTATAAGTGATAGTTATTTCTTTGTTAGGTGTGAGCCGACGCCGCACAATTACTCGGCGGATATCAGCGCTAGCTCGAATACCCCCAGCTTTTTCTAAAGCTTGAGGAAGGGTGGGAAACTGAACAGATGGTCTGTTGCCACCTCCATTAGCTAGGGGCAATAAGTAGGAGCCGGGACGGCTTATTTCACCAGACAACCAAATATTGATCGGGCGGGCAGCTTGTAAGCTGATGGTAACTAAAGGTCTTTTTACAACGCGGCCATAAGCTCTAGTGATAACTTGGGCTGCCTGTTCTAAAGTTAATCCTTGAAGGGGAATACTACCAATAATCGGGATTTGAATAGCTCCCCCAGCGGGAATTTGATACTCCCCACTAAGCTGGGGCAGATCGTAGATATCAATTCTAATATTGTCTCCACCACCTAGATAGTAGTCAGTATTAATGCTTATTGCGGGGGCAGGGGACTGAGCGAGGTTAGTTTGAGGGTAGGAGAGAGTGAGTACCAGCGCCAGCAGTGGCAGTTGTAAAGCACGCAGGGTAAGCCATTTCATAGGTAGTAAGAAATTTGATGATAGAGGTAAAGCCATGAAAGATATTTTAAGGGTGCCGATGTTTGCGTTGATGTTGTTTTGTGTAGCGGTGATCGTGTTTGTGACTATTTATATTTTAGTCGCACGCCATCCCAAATTGGGTGCCAGATTAGAAAAGATTTTTGTGGGGATACTTTTTTTTACCATCACTGGTGGATCAGGTATCATGGCCATGCCCTTTACCAAACTCCATCCTAACATTTTCTACAACTTAGAAACTACACCCCCAACTATAATTGGTCAAATTGCAATTTATGGGTCCATGATATTAATGTTATTTCCCCGCTTAACTAAAACTACCCAAAAAACAGTCTCTCTAGTCATTAAATGGATAGCAGGAGACATTTTTTTAGGTTTGTTTTTGTTGATTATGACTTTGTCGGGATTGTGGTCACAAACTCCTGAAATTACTTTTAGGGCTATTTTTGCTATGTGGGGAATCACACTGGTTGCTATTTATGTAGGGAAAATGTATAGTTGGTTGGAAATTTATGGATTATTGAGATGGCTAACTGGTCTATTAGCTTTATGGGCAGTTGTGAACCCAAATCCAGCACCGGACGGTTGTTGGACAGGAGTGTTAGGTCATAAAAACCCTTTTTCTTTTCAAATGGCTAATACAGCTTCTTTATGGATTTTATATGCTTTTCAGGAGCGTAAGTATCGATATTTCTCATTATTTATTATTTTAATAGCTTTAGTAGGATTGCAAAAAGGTTGTAGTGGTGCTAGTCGGATTTTGACAGTGGTATTAATCTGTTTGTGGAGTTATTTAGCACTCTTAAAAAAATTACCTGTAAAATGGGCTTTTGTCTGCTTTATCTTATTTTGGGTCGGTAGTATAGGTATAAGTATTTTGGTGTTAAATAATTTAGAGGCTATTATTGTGGATGGCTTGCAAAAAGATATGACTTTAACCGGTAGAACCGATTTTTGGCCTTTAATTATTGATAGAGTTAATCAAAATAATCCCATATTTGGTTATGGAGTGCAAGGATTTTGGCAGTCTTGGCGTGGCATGGACAACCCCGCTTACGGAATTTTAGTAGCTAAAACGGGTTTTGTGCCACCCCACTCTCACAATGGTTTTCTTGAAATACTTTGCGAACTGGGTTGGGCTGGATTATTGTTGTTTATTGGGTCATTTTTTAATAATATATTTAGAGGTATAAAGTACCTAGTTAAAGGAAGTTTTCCAGAGTCAGGTTTGCCTTTGTATTTATTAACATTTACGCTCATGACCAATTTGACAGAGGGGGGAATATTCGGGGTTGGTACTTATTGGTGTTTGTATATAGTTTTATCGGTAAAATTGAGCTTAGATAGGACAGCTAAGGATAATCCACACTGATGATGTCAGCCTTTGGTCAGGCTTATTAGGAGAATCTTTAAACAGAATAGGCATCTCCCCGACTTCTTAAAGAAGTCGGGGGTTTAACACCGATCGCATTTTACGTTTAATTAAGTGGGTTCACTTAATATGACTTGCAATTGTTTCACTCTCCACCGTTGCTTCCACTGGCCAAGAATTTTCCATCTCTAGTGTTTGTTTCGGCTGATAAACTGCCAAGTCGAACCAGAAAGTCGTACCCACATTAACTTCGCTAACTAAATTAATTTTAGTGTGGTGCTTGTCAATAATGTTTCTGACAATAGAAAGACCTAATCCCGTTCCTTCTAAAGTGTGTACTCGGTTTTCTACCCGGAAAAAGCGATCGAATATTGCTTGTTGGTCTTCAGGATCTATGCCAATTCCAGTATCAGAAATTTCGATCCGCACTACCGGAAAATGTTTGGCATCCGGTGACAAGTTTTGGTTGAGGGAGTGACCGTCTTTGTGGGTTGGCGCCTCCGGCTCTAGCAAATACGCTCGAATGGCCACCTTGCCGCCTGACTGAGTAAATTTTAAGGCATTTCCTACTAAATTTGCAAATACTTGCAGTAACAAATCGTAATGACCTAAAGCAGGCGGCAAATACGGGTCAACTTCTTGCTCTAATTCAATGCCTTTATCCTTAGCATTTAACTGATAAGTCCGCAGGGTTTGTTCCACAGCTTGCGGGAGGTCAACAGCCTCCAAGTGATAAACTCGGCAGGATTCCAGTCGCGACAAGTCTAACACGTCGTTAACTAAACGAGTTAGTCGATCGGTTTCTCGATTGGCAATTTCTAGGAATTCCCTGCGCTCGCTTTCTAGAAGGTCTTCTCCGTACTCGTGGAGAGTCTCGATAAAAGATTTGATATTAAATAAAGGTGTTCTCAATTCGTGAGAAACATTGCTGATAAAATTGCTTTTAGCCTCATTGAGTTCTACTTCCCGAGTGATATCCTGCACTGTCATTGCAATGCCTTTGAGACTTTCTCGGTAATTTCCGGAACCTTGATGCTTGGAGGTTTGCTCGTAGAAAGTACACTCTACAGCTACCGGGCGTTGTGGTTCGGTACAGGTATCTTCCTCATGGCGGATGCAGCTTTTGCACAGCGGTTCTGCCCCGGGCGCTTTGTGCAGAATGACTGTAGTTAAAACAATCCGAATTGTACGGTTAACTGGTTCGCTCATAGAGATGCGAAATTCGCCGCCTTCGCGATCGCCCGCAGCTATTTCCTGCAAAGGTCTAGCCAATTCCTGCTGCACTTCCGAAGGCAAAATGTTCAGAACATTTACTCCGATCGCTTTTTTGCCTTGCCATCCAAAAATCCGCATCCCCGTCGGATTAACTAAAATAACCTGCAAATTTGCGTTTAATAAAAGCGCGCCATCAGCAATCGTTGAAACCAAAGTTTCTAACTTAGCTTTTTCCGCTGTCAGCTCTTCAATATTTTGTTCTTCATAACTTTCGAGTTTCTGGGCCATTTCATTAAAGCTGCCGATCAACTCGCCCAATTCTCCCCCTAAAGGCAGGTCAACTCGCTGCTTAAAATTACCGCTGGCAATGTTTTTGACCCCAAAAACTAATTGTTTGATCGGCTGAGTAATTGTCAGGGCATTAAATACAGCTCCCAAAATTACCATTACCCAAATAGTGACAAATACTGCTAAAGTGACATCCCTAGTTAGATTTGAAGAGATAACTGCTGCAGGATTTGGGTTAATGCCGATCGCCAAAACTCCCAAATATTTGTCTTCATGAATTAACGGCACAAATACATCGGTAACTTCTCCATCTGGCGTCAAATGCTGCCGCACCAAAGGCAAAGAAGTTAAATTTCTCGCCTCAATATCGGCGAGAAAATTATCGGGAAGTTTGATCTGGCGGCGCAGCGTCAGGGAAGTTTCCACCTCGGATTCCGAAAAGGGTATGCCCAGGAAAATATCCCCCGCTTCGTCTGCGTAAAGCATATAGCGGACGCTGGAGGTGCTGCTGTAAAATTGGCGGGAAAAGCGGGCTACTTCGGAGCGATCGTTTTTGGCAATCAGCGGCGCCACATTTGCCGCCAACAGCAGACCGAGGTCGCGGCCGTAGCGAGTATCGTTAAGTCGGGCGTCTTGCTGGATAGTATTCACGGCCCAGAATGTCAGGCCGCTCATAATTAACGATACTACGAGGGTAGCAGCGGCCATCAGGCGGGTCTGGAGGGTAAAATCCGACCACCAGCGGGCAATAATTTCTCCGATTTTGTTTAGTATGGCCAGCATTTCACCTGTTCACCAGTTCAATATTAAAAGCAAGATCAATTCAGTTGGCTCCCGATCGAATTTTCTGCAGCGACTTGTCCGCTACCGCCACCGCAGAGATACCAAACTTCATTGTTACATTTCTACATTGAGATTGCTTGGCTGTGGGATGGCGGCCGATGTCGCAGTTCCTAATTTTTATCGCCAAGCGCTCGGCGACCGATGTCCCGACGGCAGTAGACGCCTTCAAATTGGATGCAATCAACTGCTGCATAAGCTTTGGAGATAGCTTGTTCCAAAGTTTCTCCCGTCGCAGTGACGCCCAAAACCCGGCCGCCGTCGCTCACCAACTGCTGCTGCTTCAACTGAGTGCCGGCGTGAAACACTTCTGCTCCTTTGGCTTCAGCTTCCTCAATACCTGTAATAACTTTGCCTTTTTGATAAGTTCCAGGATAGCCCCCAGAAGCCAAAACTACGCAAACAGAGGCCCCCGACTTCCAGCGAATAGAATATTCACCGAGACGCTGGTGACAGCAGGCCAGCACCAAATCTTCCAAAGGAGTTTCCAGCAGCGACAAAACCGCTTGAGTTTCCGGGTCTCCGAAACGGCAGTTGAATTCTAAGACTTTGGGTTCTCCGTCGGGGGTAATCATTAAACCTGCGTAGAGTACACCCCGGTAGTCGATTTTGCGTTTTTGCAGTGCTGCGAGGGTGGGTTCGAGAATTTCTTCTTGAATCCTTTCCATGAGTTCCGGGGTGACAATGGGCGCTGGGGCGTAGGCTCCCATACCGCCGGTGTTGGCTCCCTGGTCGCCTTCACCGATAGCTTTGTGGTCTTGGGCCGGCAGCAACGGTTCCACTGTGATGCCGTCGGTGAGGGCGAGAATCGAGACTTCTTGACCTGTTAAGAATTCTTCGACGACGACTCGGAGGTTGTCGGTGCCGAATTCGCCTCGGAAAATGGTGTTGATGGCGCTGTGAGCCATTTTAACGGTGGTGGCAACGGTGACTCCTTTGCCTGATGCGAGTCCGTCTGCTTTGATGACTATTGGGGTTCCTTGTTCCAGAACGTATGCTTTGGCTGCTTCTGCGTCTGTAAATACGGCAGCTTTGGGTGTGGGGATGCCTGCTTGGAGCATCAATTCTTTGGCCCAGGATTTGCTGGATTCAATTTGGGCACCGGCTTTGGTGGGCCCGAAAATCATGAGTTTTTTCTGTTGGAAATAGTCGGCGATGCCTAGCGATAGGGGCAATTCGGGGCCGACGATGACTAATCCGATGTTGTTGACCATCACAAAGCGTTCGATGCCTTGGAAGTCGTCGATGTTGAGCGACAGATTTTGACAGCCTGGGGTCGTAGCTGTGCCGCCGTTGCCCGGTACGCAGAATACTTGTTTAATCCGCGTAGATTCTAGCAGTTTTTTTGCGATGGCGTGTTCGCGCCCTCCGTTTCCCACAACTAAAACTTTCACAGTATCCTCACCTATAAATTTTGTTTCCTGAATGTCTGATTTTCAGTGTTGGCATCTGTCTATCTGCTTTTTGCAGTGCTGTCAATTATGCCATGCTTGGCGCTAGGGAATTGCTAGATGTGGCACTTTTCTGGAGGAGCGGGCTTCGACCGCTGTTTCTCAATGGCTGGGAGCGTGCAATAATTAAAGACTTTAGCTGCCCAATTTTTATGGATTCTGCCTCGATTTAATCCTGCAATTAAAACTCTTTTCTGGCTTTTAACTCTTCAATTACTGCAATAGAGCTAGGGCCAAATAGCGATAAGATAGGCAGGTTGACTCTGCGAATTTTTACTCACATGAAATCAAATCAAACCGCTGCGAGTTCGTCTGCCCAATTTAAGCGGGTGGGCGTTGTCGGCGGCGGCCAGCTAGCTTCGATGATGGGGGATGCTGCTAGGGCGCTAGGTATTGAATTGGTAGTACAAACTCCCCACGCTACTGACCCGGCAGTTTCTGTTGCTGCTGGTGTTGTTTTGGCTGCTGTTGATGATGTTTTGGCTACGGCTCAATTGGCGGCTGGCTGCGATGTTATTACTTTTGAAAATGAGTTTGTGGATTTGGATGGTTTGCGGCCGCTAGAACAGCAAGGTGTGTTATTTCAGCCGAGTTTGTCGTCGCTTTCTCCTTTGTTGGATAAGTACGTTCAGCGCTGTTATTTACAAGGTTTGGGTTTGCCAACTCCGAGGTTTTGGGAATGGGATTGCAGCGCGGATTTGCCCCCAGAATTGTTTAAGGCGGTGGCGATCAACTTTCCGGCAATTTCGGTTTCCGACAGCGTGCAGATGGAAGGAGACTCGGATGCTGGATCGATCGACTTTCCCTTTGTCGTCAAAGTTCGCCGCCACGGTTATGACGGCCAAGGTACTTTTATTGTTAACGATCCGGGGAGTTTGGAGTCAATTCGTGCTAAACTCCAAGGTCACTCTTTGCTAGTGGAAGAGTTTGTGCCGTTCGATCGCGAATTGGCAGTGATTGCGGCTCGATCGGCAAATGGCGAAATTGCGATTTATCCGATAGTGGAAACTCAGCAGCAAAATCAGGTTTGTCATCTGGTGATTGCGCCCGCTGATATTAGTTTAGATGTCAAAACTGAAGCTTGTGCGATCGCCCGCACTCTCCTCAACAGTTTGCAAGCTGTCGGCGTATTCGGCATTGAATTATTTTTAACCGCCGATAATAAGCTGTTAGTCAATGAAATTGCACCCCGCACTCACAACTCGGGACATTTTACAATTGATGCTTGCAAAACTTCACAATTTGAACAGCATTTGCGCGCAGTTTGTCAACTGCCTTTAGGCAATTCGGATATGAAATGTGCAGGCGCTGTCATGGTAAATTTGCTTGGCTACGAGTCGGCCCAGTCCGATTATTTAGCAAAAAGAAAACAACTGGCACAAATTAGCGGTGCTTTTGTACATTGGTATGGTAAGAAAGAATCGCGTCCGGGCCGCAAACTCGGTCACGTTACAGTTGTGCTCGACGCGGACATGGTGGCTCAGGGGCGATCGTCAGCAGAGGATCTCGCTCAAACCGTAGAATCCATCTGGTATGCAAGTTAAATTGCTCGAAGGTTGCCAAAATCTGGTTAGTTGGTATATATTAAATAAAGGTTCTACTGCGACGTTGGTGACTGCCAATAATGTTTTTTTGATCTATAACTCTTAACTCTCGGGAATCAAGATGTTTGGACAGCAGTAAACTGGGCTTGTACCCAGAAACTTTAAGTCCGAGCCAACGGTACCCACCTGGTAAAATACCAGGTCAAAAGCTGAGGTAAGACGGCGTTGCGGGGAGCCATTAAAATTTCGATTGAGATAGGCGCTGTGAAATATGGCTAGCCTATTTTTTTTTGAGATAAACGCCTTTGTCTTACTACATCTTCAAGTTTTGCCTAAACTCCTCTAGACAGGGCTATTTTATTCTAAATAATATCGTTTCCGGTTGCATCGGAATAATAAAATCGAGTCAACAGTTAACGCTCAACCATTCAGTTTTTCGACTCGCCCGTCAACATTCAACAGTCAACAGTCAACAGTCAACAGTCAACAATAATTCCGGTGCAACCGGAATTGATATAATGCCTTAGCCATGATATCGTTTCCGGTTGCATAGGAAGGAATAATAAAATCGAGTCAACATTCAAAACTTAACAATCATTCAGTTTTTCGACTGACAGTCACTCGTCAAGCTATGATGAAAAGTGCAACCGGAATTGATAGGACTTGTCGATCGCGCCTGAGATAAAAATAAAGCGATAAGTTAAATTGACGACGGTCGATCGTGCCATATTTCCAGCGGTACTGGCCGCAACCTTCCCGCTACTTCTACACTCGGCCAATTCGGATCAAAAGTCAAATTTTCCAACGTTCCATCGCTGTGAATTAAAAACGTATCCTCAATTTTTGCTCCCGACAAACTCGGATTCCAAGCCACAGCCATATTTTCTGCCAAAATATCTGAAGTAGCCGGATTCGCCACAATTTCCCGCGCCAAATATCCGGTAGTTCCGCCTTGATGGTGTTCCGCAATTGCTTGAGGATATCCGTGCTCTTCGTAAGTAGTTTTAAGCGTATCATAAACCGCATTCAGCGTTACTCCCGGTCTACACAAATTTAGCGCCGCTGCTTCAATTTCCCTGACTTGTCGGTGCAACTCTGAATACTTTTCCCCCAGAAAATCGAAACAGACAAATCTGGTTAAATTTGCATACAAACCCCATCCCCTCGCGCAAAATACTAACATTGCTTGTCGTCCAATTTGTTCGGCGGTAGCTGTGGCGTGGCGGTACATTGGTAAACGCCTTTCTCCAGCAACTAATGTCAGGGCTGGATGCAAACCTCTCGCCCACAAAGCCTCTGCACCGGCTCCCGCTAGCTGATATTCTGTCCATGTTGGTTTGGCTGCGGAAAGTACCTCTGTCATCGCTTCGCTGGCTAAACGCCCGACTCGCCGGTATCGCTCTAATTCGCTTGACATCATTGTCTGTTTGCGAGACTGTAAAGATGCGATTATTGGCGTTTCTTTGGGATAAATTGGCCGATCGCTCATGACGTTACCGTCACCAGTAATTTCTTTGACGAAAGCTTCGCGCTGTGCAACATCTGCCCAAGGATAGATGTGCATTTGAAAGTTGGCTGGCAATTCCTCGTCCTGCAAGCGTTGAGCTTCGATTTCATCGGTGAGAACCCAAGCGTTTTCGGCAGTAATTAATATTTCTGCAACTCCGGTTTCTGCCGTTAGCAATACTGTATGGGAACCGCCGGCTGTTGCCCAGGCAAACCAATCAGTGCCTCGCAAGCGAAGGGCGATCGCTCCTGTTTCGGTTAAGGCTTGGCGGATGAATTCGAGTTTTATATCGACTTCTTTGTTGAATGAGTTTATCATATATTGACCCAAAATCTAAAATCTAAAATCTAAGATAGATTGACCGATACGGCTTGCAATTCTTTAGCTTTTTCTTCGGGTAAAGCGTCGTTGGCAAACATTCCGGCGGCGAGTTCGGTTCCTGCGAGGTATTTTAGCCGCTCGCTCGATCGATAGGGCGGATAAAATTGGGCGTGCAAATGCGCTTCTGGATGGGGTTTCCCGTCTGTTGGCCCTTGAAACCAAGCCATCAAATAAGGGAATGGGCGATGCCACAAACCGTCATATTTTAGGGTGACTGTTTTTAAGGCTTTAGCGAGTGATTGACGCTGTTTTTCCGTCAAATCGATAAATGTAGCAGCGGGGGCGATCGGGGCAATCCACACTTCGTAAGGGTAGCGGGCACAAGCGGGGACAAAGGCGATCGCCTCTTCGTCTAAATAAATAATTCGCTGTTTGTCGGAAATCTCTTTTTGAATCAAATCTTGCAGCAAACCGCTACTGTTTTTTTCATAATAAACCGATTGACACTCTAACATCCGTGCCGGCACCGGTGGCACGAACGGATAAGCGTAAATTTGACCGTGGGGATGGTGCAAAGTTACTCCGACTTCGACGCCGCGATTTTCAAAGGGCAAAACGTATTGAATTTCGGGATTACTGCCAATAACTGAAGTGCGATCGGCCCATACTTCTAACAATAATTCCAAGTGAGATAACTCCAAAGAACCCAATGAAGCTAGCGGATCTTGAGTGAAAACAACGACTTCGCAAATGCCCTTGGCAGGCAAAGTTTCGACAATATTTGCAGGTGCATTTTTTGCTTGCACAGTCAG
This sequence comes from Microcoleus sp. B3-D2, assembly GCF_036705345.1. NCBI lineage: Bacteria > Bacillati > Cyanobacteriota > Cyanophyceae > Oscillatoriales > Microcoleaceae > Microcoleus > Microcoleus sp. B3-D2. Next base: position 218,490 of record NZ_JAUBUG010000001.1, on the reverse strand, counting down.
CGAGGGAAAGCGGTTGTCAAACACTGCTACATCGTACTCTCCCGGTGGCAATTCTGTCGGAAACTTAGGGTTAATTGTAGCTGCCAGCGGGTTGTATTCCGGCGGCGGCATGAAAGTTCTTCCCTGACGGTGGCTGGCGTATGCTACCCATTCCCCCCGCAAAGGATGCCACCGAAAGTGGGGGTTTGCCTCTACTGGTTCATTGCTGGGACTTACGGCCGCGATACCTTCTGGGATTGGGTAGCGACTGTACAGTGTGAGTGGGCGGCCGTCTGGTTTTAGCAATGTTTGGGCGTACATTTTTTGTAGGGGCGGGCGATCGCGTTTAATATATTTTAGGAGTATAACTTCGTGCTTTGAGCATCCGCCCCTACCTAAAGTCGCAAATTATTTTAACAAGTTTACTTTGCAGTACCAACGTCAGCCGACCGTCCGCAAGTCCTCCAGGGGTGGAAACCCACGGGTTTTTTAGCTAAAGAGCTCGCTATGAGGACTAATGAGTTCTTGAGTCATATCTAAGAGGACTTTAGCTTTGACAGGACTTACGCAGGCCCACTATATATAGTGTGCCAAAAAAGGGATCTCCTTTTTCTCTCATCAAGAGTGAGCCTCACGAGATTAAAAACTTGATCACTCAAAAAATCACCAATCCTCCTGTTTAACAAGATATAGCAGTAGGAAAGGATAGTGGTCAGACTAACTAGAAAAATTTAATAATACTCTGATACAAAGAATATTTTGTAGGGGGAAATCACCACTTTAAAATACTCTCCAATATTATAGGCAGCTCTTTGGTATTTTATTGATGAGTAGAACGCCAGTTGACCTATCAAATAAAACCCTTAATTATTGACTGTGCAGGGCTACCTAATTTTTAACCTTTGATTCGCATAGGCTAAACTTAACGGATATTGCCACTTTAATTATCCGCGCTCCACACCTTCGCAATTGTATCCCTATTATTGCAGGTACTGCCACATTAGTGCAGCGAATTACAGCGTTATATAACAAGGTAATATTGCTGACTAAATAGCAGCAGAATTGGATCGTCTCTGCTTAGCGCAGGTTTATCCTGCACTGATTATCACGAAAATTGAGCAGAGATAGAAGCAGAGTTAGTGGCCCAAGAATCGGAATATGAGCGTTGGACAGCATTAAATAACCTACAAATGCAGGAGAAATGAGTCAGCATTAGTCTTTTTAATGAGGGCTAAAGTCCTGACTGCGATCGCAATTCCCAATTACCCAGTATATTTATCGATCGACCATTCGATCGAGCTTTTCCTTAACCAACAAGTCTAACAACGAGCGCAACACAAACAAGCCACCAAATCCCGAAACCGCAAAAGCTGCGATCGCCCCCGTTTTGTATCCGCCCACTAGCAGCACTGCACCCGACAAAAACACAAAACCAGTCAGGCAAGCAAAAATTAGAGTTTTCAGGGCTAAATTAATGCGTTTCAAGGCTCTTTCGCTCTCGATATTTCGCACTCTAATTTGCAGTTCGCCCTCTTCAATTCGCTGCTCCAAACGCTTGATAAAAACCTGCGATTTGCTCGGCTGCCGTAACTTATATGTAATAAAACTTCGCGCTTGCCTTGCCAATTCTCCGATCGCATTTCCCCGCCCCTTGCTCACCGCAATACTCTTGACAAAAGGCTGAGCCGATGCTATGAAATTGTAGTTAGGGTCGAGAGTTCTAGCTATGCCGTCGAGAGTCGTCACGGACTTGACAATAAACATCATTTCTGCAGGCAAGCGAAACGGTTGCTGCTCGAACATGATGTAAAGTTCGTTCTTAATTTCATTAAAAGCTTGAAGGTCGATGGGCTTATCAATAAACTTATCCAACAGAAAAGCAATCAGCCTGCGTACCGGCATCATATCCGGCATCGGCTCAATCAAGCCGATCGAAATTAAAGTATTGAGTACCTCGTCAGTATCCTTTCTCATCACAGCAAAAAAAGTCTTGACCATTTGGTCTTTAGCCAGAGACTTTATCTCAGCCATCATCCCAAAATCGTAAAAAATCAAGCTACCATCTTCTGTCACCGCCAAATTTCCCGGATGCGGGTCAGCTTGAAAAAAACCGTCTATTAACAACTGTTTTAAATAACAGCAAATTCCGAGTTGATTGAGCTTCACAATATCCACTCCAATCGCCTCTAAACTAATTCGGTCGTCCACCTTAATGCCTGGTGCGTATTCTAGAGTCAGCACTTTTTTAGTCGTGTATTGCCAGTAGACTTTCGGGACAATAACCTGAGGATATTCTCGAAAATTATGGCTAAAGCGATCGGAATTTTTACCTTCTTGCACGTAGTCAATTTCTTGATATAAAATCTTAAAAAACTCGTGATAAATAGATTCCAGGTCATATTTGCGCGTCCCAGGCAAATAGCGATCGCAAAAACGCATCACTTGGCGCACCGCCTTCACATCCAAATCAAATAAACTTTCCAAACCCGGACGCTGCACCTTCACAATCACATCTTCCCCGGTGTGCAGCCTCGCTTTGTGTACCTGTCCCAGACTCGCAGCAGCGATCGGCGACGGGTCAAAATCGCGGTACAAAGCATAAATATCCTTGCCTAACTCTGATTCTACAAGAGCGATCGCCTCTTCGGAACTAAACTGAGGAACCCGATCCTGCAACTGTTCGAGTTCCTTGACATACTCAAGCGGCAGCAAATCCGCCCGAGTCGAGAGAGACTGCCCGATTTTAATAAAAGTCGGGCCTAAATTCAGCAAAGTATTGACCAACCAATGAGCCCGAATTCTTCTAGTTTGAGGCGAATTATTTTGCAGCAGTCCGTCCCACCACAAAAAAAACATAAACTTTCCCGCCGCTGCAAAAATGTCTATTTGCCGTGCCAGTGGCGAATATTTAGAACGTTGCCAACGCAGGGTTTTAGGTGCAGCTTTTGTGAGCATAATATTGGCTATCGAATTTCATGCACCGTGACAATTTTTTGGGGACAATCCAGGACGCAGAAACCGGCTTGTACGAAAAGACGGGTGGCAGGCCTTTGAAACAGTTAAAAAACTCAGTTTCTTTGGTCTATACTGCGTAATGTCATCTCCAACTATACAATTATAATTAAGTTCCTAGTAAGTAATGCAAGTCCTCATTAATTATTCATAAATAGAGGACAGTCGTACTCACGACAAACACGCGCTAATTACAGCCCAATAACTAGACATAATATAAGTCTTGGGGAAAATCAGCAATTGAGAACCGGCAATTTAGACTGCAACCAGACCAATAATTCAAAACAGAGGACTTGGTAGGGTTTACGACATTTCCAAATCTCCCTCTTCTGGCAAGTTTTCTAGTTTCGCCTGTTCGCTGCCAATTCCCAGCAGCTTCTCAACCGAACTATTCTTCTACATTACAGAGTTCCGCTGCAAATTGCGGCAGAGTCAGAGTAAAAGATGTGCGCCACAAATTGTCAGATTCTGAACTTTCTGCCGGACAGCTAGATACATCAATAGTACCATTCAAGTGCTGCACTAAAGACTTTACCAGAGCCAGACCCAAACCCGTACCGGCGATAGCTTGGTCAGTAATGCCAGTGCCACGGCGGAACTTGTCAAAGATGTGGGGCAAATCAGCAGCAGAAATGCCGCGCCCGAAATTAGAAATGCTCAGGACAATATAGCCGGCTGCCTCAGACGCCTCCAAAACTACCGCCGTTCCAGAAGCAGAGTATTTTCCAGCATTCGTCAGCAGTTCCAGCAGCACCCGATTGAGAATGTCCGGGTCGGTTTCCCAGCAAGGGGTTAACTTGGGCAAATCCACCTTCAGAGTCAATTGCTTATCCGCCCACTGTTTTTCAAAATCCTTAACTAAATCTTGAAATAAACGGTTGAGATCGATTTTGATTAGAGAAATCGGGACTTGCTGAGGCTCAAACTGCTTGAGGGCCAGCAAATCGTTAACCAGAGCAGTTTCCTTAGAACACTGCTGTTCGAGAATGTCGAGATACTTAGTCCGACTCGCTGACGGCAGTTCAGCTTGTTTGAGCATCAGAATCGCTAGCTTCATGATTGTTAAAGGGGTACGCAACTCGTGACTCAGAGTGCTGAGAAACTCGTCTTTAATCACCTTCAATTTCCGCATTTGCTCTAGCTGATTGGCAGATTGTTCGTACAGTTTCCCCTGCAGGTCGAGGCTTTGCTGCAACTGAGCGGTTCTGTCTAAGACTGCTGTTTGCAATTCCTTAAGCGTTTGAGTTTGGATAATCATCTTGCTCGCTTGAGCGCTGACTGATTCCAGAACTTCTAATTCTTCCGGGGTCCAAGTGCGCGGCTCGGAGTGCTGCAAAACCAAGAAACCCAAAACTGTTTCCTGGCAGCAACCGCCCGTGAGGGGAACCAGCAGCAAGCCGCGAATACCTTGGAGTTTCAAAATTTCTTTGGCTGCTTCTTGTTCTTTGCCGATTAATTCGCCTGCGTCAGCGAGGGCGAGGGGTTTGGGTGCGCCGTGGAATGCTTGGCGGCACAAATTAGATTCTGACAGCCAAAAAGCGGGAGAGTTATTTGGTTTGGAGTTGGGGATTTTGGATTGGGAATTAGCAGTTTTATCCTTGTTTTTTGTTTTGGATGTTGAGCTTTTTTTCCCAGTAGCGCTTTGTGTTATTGCCTGTTTGTTTGGAGCTTTTTTTACAACGGATTCGCAGAGGAATTCGACTTTCGCTTTGGGCGTTTGATTGGGGGAGCGATCTTTAAATAGAGGGTCTCTATATTTCAATAGCAGGATTTGACCTCTATCTACTTCCAGGGTATCGACGGTATTTTCAATAACTTGCTGCAATATTCGATCGACTTCTGAATTTGTGTCGAGCGATGCAGCAACTGACATGAGTAGATTTTTGTATTTAGCTTGTCGCTGTAACTGTTCGTTTAAGCTGGCAATTTCTTGAGTTTTTTGAATGTGAGAAATCGCGATGCCGATCGCCTCTGATGCTGCTTCAAGGCGCTGCCGATCGGCTACCGACCACTCGTGAGGTTGCGACTTACCAACAATCACCATGCCATTTACAGCCCCTCCAAATCGGGCAGGCCCTGCCAAAATTGCCCGCAAAGGCAGCGCAGTCACAGGAGAATTGGGCGATGAAGCTGCCGGACTATCAAGATAATCGGATATCGCCACTATCTCGCCGTCTGCTAGGACGTTTGCCCAAGCGGGATGTTCGAGTGATATGCTAGGCGGTTTTAATCTTGGGGTTTGCGGGTGTTCCGGTGTTTCGGTGGAATCCGCAACACCGGCAACATAGGGGAAATCGCTGCTATTTTGCCAGTAAGCATTCGGATTTACTACTTTTTGGTCAACCACAGCAGTAACCCAACAGAAATCTGCCCCCCATGCAACCCCCAAAGTATTGGCTATTTGCAGCAGCAGGAGTTCTCGATCAAAGCTGGTGGCGAGAATTTGGCAAATTTGTCGCCCGAGAAGGGCAGGATCGACCTGGAACTGCATAAGACGATCCAGAAATTTTTGGACTGATACTGGTTCTGCGATTTGCGGTAAATGCAAAGTGCAAGACTCGGACGGCGATCGGTCGATCGGACTAAAGTCTTGATTTCCCTGGCAATCGATCATGGCAACCAAGCCTTTATTCTAAGATGTTTGAGCCGGCTCCCGCTGCAACAAATATAGAACTTTTCCATAACTGTCGGCTTGACTGTTATGACCCTGCTTTCTGTGTTTGTGCAGCCTGTCGGCGGGTCACTAGATATCTGAAAATATACCCCGAGCTGACAGAGTTCTATTTTCCCGTTTTCTACCCTTCGAGCTGTACGGGATGAACTTTACCATCCTTTACCGGATGATTATCAATCGATTCCCGCTAATTTTGACTGTTATTGTATAGTATGAAGCTTTTCTAGAGACCGCTTAGTGACACCCTTCTCCTCACTTTGTGATGTTTCCTATTTAAGTTTGCGATATTAACAAATTTTTATTTGGATACAAATCCGCCGATCGAGTGACAGCGATCGCAAAAATTCCCATTCAAAAAATTATCAATCATAACATAGTTGAGAGTTTTCGAGTTTTTGCTCAAAAACTCATTTTTCACAACACCTAGAGCCGTGCAGCCAAGTCTCTGGTTAAATTTCTCCCACTTACCTGCTTACTTATTTTGTGCTTCCTGTTGGGCTTTATCGCTATTTTGGCGGTAAAGTGCAGTCCGGTTCTGAGCCGTTGTGTAGCGGGGATGCTTGGAAGGCACGGCGGCCATCAAATCGGAAGCTTGCTGCCACTTAGCAGCTACGACTAACCAATCCTGGCGAGATTGAGCGGTTTTGCCCTGGGTGGCTGCTTGTTCGGCTACTCGCACTGCTTGGGCAAAAGAGTCAACAGCAGAATTAACAGTCTCCTTAGAAATTTTCAAAGCAGGTTTTGCCTCCGAGGCAGGGGCAGTTGCTACGGCTTGGGTGGTGGCTTGTGTGCTGTTTGGCACTTGGGAATTAAGTCCTTTGTAGATGGCTGCCACTGCTGCAAGTAACAGCACGGTCAAGCTGATGCCGCCGACGATACCGCGCTGAAATTGCCGCGGTTGCTGCATCGATCGAGGTATAGCCATTCTCGGCAAAGCCCGCTTGCCGGAGAGAGCTTGGCGTTCGTGATGGTTGCTCAGAGCTAAACGCTTGAACAAATTCGGCTTTCGGAGTTTAATTTCTTGAGACCACAACAGTTGATTATCGGGATCGCGGCTAATTTCTTCGAGCCACAGCAGTTGGTGTTCTCGGACAAGCCGACTGTTGATGTTGACTCGGCGAATATTGTGGGGCGAAATGCGTTCCAAAATTTCTCGGACTCGATCGACCAAACTAGACTCTTCGAGCATTTGGGGCGTTGCAGCTTCGCACAGCAGTTGCAGCACCCCGTCTGCAAACACAGCTCGGGCCCTGACCCCTACCTGTGCCAGTTCGTCATTAAGGATTTGAATAATCGATGCAACCGAGCCCTCGCGAGCTTGTCGAGCAATGTCATCTATTGGATTTGCCATAAAACTATCTTGACGCTTAGCAATCTGTTAATTGTTAACCCAAAGTCTCGGATCTAATTTTTACTCATACAGGTTATCACTGACACTGCCAGGTTAAAATAAACAGATGCAAATCTTGCATACCGATCCACTTAAAATTATCACCACAGCATCGAGCGAGGCTAACAGGAAATAAACTATGGGTAAAGTAATTAGCGGTCACATTTTTGTTGTAGACGACAACATTGATACAGATCAAATTATCCCGGCCGAATACCTGACCCTGGTTCCCTCGAAGCCGGATGAGTACGAGAAACTAGGCAGTTACGCTATGATTGGCTTGCCCGATCGCTACGGTAAGTTTATCGAATCCGGTGAACAGAAAACCCGGTATCCGATTATCATAGCAGGCGAAAATTTTGGCTGCGGTTCTTCGCGGGAGCACGCTCCGATAGCTCTCGGGGCCGCCGGCGTCACAGCAGTGGTGGCTTTGTCTTACGCCCGCATTTTCTTTCGCAATTGCTCGGCTACTGGCGAATTGTACCCGATGGAATCAGTCGAGCGACTCTGCGACTTGTTTGTAACCGGCCAAGAAGTGACGATCGACTTTACAGCAGAGCAAATTATCAACCACACTCTCGATCGAACTTTCTCGCTCAAACCTTTAGGAGAAGTAGGCCCGGTAATAGATGCCGGAGGGCTGTTTGAGTACGCGCGCCAAACGGGAATGATTGCGGCTCGCTCTTAACTTTTAAAACCCTGCAGTGTAGGGTGTACCACCGGGCGCACCTTACGAATATCTCCCCGCTCAAACCGCTCCCATCTAGGGTGCGGGGAAATTTTCTCACATCGACTCAATAAAATTCAATAAAATGCGCTGGTGAGCAATGCCAAAAGGTCGCACATCTCCTGACTGCTCAGAATAGCATTTGCCAGCCCGAATCTGCTCGGGTGTCAACAACTTCATATCCCACCCCTCAAGCAAAACTAAATCCTTGACATCCGCACTAAGTTGTGCATGAAAAACGTGGCGAACGACATCTTTTTCGACATCACAACAGAAAAAAGAAACACTTGCAGGAGCATAGCCAATTTCCTCTGATAATTCCCGCACTACAGCAACTTCCGGCGTTTCTCCCGGTTCCAAGTGTCCGCCAAACAAAGCCCAATGTCCGGGATACCTGATATGAGGAATATCGTCCCGCAACTGACAGAGAAACTTGCCCTCTCGGTACAAAATCGCGATCGCAACGTGAATTTTAGTCATGTGTTAGAAAGAAAAGAGAAGGAAAAAAGTGCTGTAGGAGCGGGTTCAGCAACATCTGTAAAATTAACCAAAAATATAGGTAAACCCGCCCAGACCATAATATTATGGTTGATGAACTTTGAAGATAAATAAACAGCTCCAAATCGCCCAAGCACAACTATAAACCTTTGATTTGTAGGAAATAGACTTACTTATTGAAATAAATTAGCAGCTTCGTATTTTTATTTATTAGCCGCTGGAGTGCGCTTTAATTGCTCCATTTCCTCAACATAAACTTCACCTAAATCCTTTCCTGCCAATTCCTTCAGAGTAATACTCTTGTAGCGGACTTCTCCCTTCAGCAACACTTCATCGCCAAGCTGGGGCAAATCTTGCGTGGTTAAAATCCAAATACTGCCAGTACCATCCTCCAGTTGATAGGCCGCATTCCCCACAAACGGAGCGCGATTTTCCACCTTTCCCCGGAGATAAACTTCAGCATCCACTTGCCGCTTTTGTTGAACGTCGCCAATGCTAGCCACATTAAAACCAAGATTAAGTTGAGACAGAGGTAAATTGCCACAACTGAAAAAACCGCTGGCGAGGATTAGCGATAAAGAGCCGGTGCAGAATCTTTGAACCCAAACTTGCTTAATTGCAGTAGTCATTGGTCAACTGATTTGAGATTTGAGATGTGAGATACGACTTACTTTAACAGAATCCCAAGAATCGATCGCAAGTAATAAATTTCTCTAGTGTAGTCCTTGGCGGGGATTAAGCTAAAATCTAAAATCGTCCGCCCCTAACCCAGAGTCTACAATGGATGCCAAAACTGCTCAAATACTAGATGGCAAAGCTTTAGCGACAAAGATTCAAACCGAGCTGAGCGATCGAGTTCGCGCCCTACAACCCCAAAAGGGGCGTCCTCCCGGACTTGCGGTGCTGATGGTGGGCGACAACCCAGCTAGCGCAGCCTATGTTCGCAATAAAGAGCGAGCCTGCGCTAAAGTTGGCATAGCTTCCTTCGGTCAGCATTACCCCGCAAACGCTACTCAAGCCGAACTAGAACTTGCAATTCGTGCACTCAACGAGGACGATCGAGTAGATGGCATTTTAGTTCAATTACCGCTACCAGAACACTTAGATGCAATTGGGCTGCTGTACCAAATTGCCCCCGACAAAGATGCTGACGGACTTCACCCTGTAAATTTAGGCCGTCTCGTGCGCGGGGAGCAAGGTTTGCGGAGTTGTACTCCCGCCGGAGTGATGCGCTTATTGCAGGAATACCAGATTGATTTAAAAGGAAAAAATGCCGTTGTTTTGGGACGGAGTATTTTGGTAGGTAAACCGATGGCGCTGATGCTGTTAGAAGCCGATTGTACTGTTACTGTAGCTCATTCGCGATCGCAAAACTTAGAATCGATTACCAATCAAGCCGATATTTTAATAGCCGCAGTCGGCCGCACAGAAATGATTACAGCTAATATGGTCAAACCTGGAGCAGTAGTAATTGATGTCGGTATTAACCGCGTCGTCAATCCAGACGGTACGAGTCGTTTGGCCGGAGATGTTGATTTTAATGCTGTTAAAACAGTAGCCGAATTTATCACGCCGGTGCCGGGAGGAATCGGGCCGATTACTGTTGCTATGCTTTTGGAAAATACCGTATCGAGTTATATTGAATACGGTTCTAATTGAATTATGACCCACTTGTGAGCCAGTATTGGCTCAATTAGTAGGGTTAGTAATCTACCAACACACAAAGATTTTAGCTATGGCTTTAAAACCGGATGCGTCAGGGGCATTGCGCTTAATGGGCGACAACACCTCGGAATTAATTCAACTTTCTCTTGGAGAGCTAACAAATTTTCCTTTAGGAGCTTGGGCGCTCGATGGCGACGATACCGTAAATGGCTCAGAGGCTAGCGAGTTAATCCTGGGAAATGAAGGGGAAGATATTCTCACAGGTTTTGCAGGCAACGATTCTTTATTTGGGGGAAAAGGAAGAGATGCCTTGTTTGGACAGGAGGGGAATAACTCCCTCAGTGGTGGTCTAGATGCTGATTTTATTATTGGAGAGGCTGGCGATGATATTTTATTTGGGGGGAGAGGCAATGATGCTTTAAGCGGCGCAGGGGGGGATAACACTCTGGTTGGCGGCTTGGGCAGAGACTTATTAAGTTGTGGGTTTGGCAATAATTTATGCGTTCTGGAAATAGACCCGGCCACTACAGATATCAATTCTAGTGATATAATCGAAAGTTTTGATCCTGATTTAGATCGCATTGGATTAGCGAGTGACTTAACGGTCAATGATATAGTGTTGGAGCCGCTACAGAATGTGGCATTAACATATACGATCGATTTCCCACAAGCTTTACAACCATTACTCCCTCCAGGTCCGGCCGGCGCAAGTGGATCTGCTTCAGCAACTCAACCCAGAGGCGGAATTACCGGAGTTTATTCAGGAACTCTAATCAGAGTCAGAAATTCTAACGCGATTTTAGGTTTTGTAGAGGCTGTAACGCCTAATGAACTAGAAAGCAGGATTGTTTCCGTTCAGGGTTTCTAATTTCAGGACAATCACTGGTTGCCTGACAAACTTATCATATTGTTAGCCACAAATTAACTCCTGATGTTTACAGGACTTACGCATAAACGCTAGTAGTAGGGTGCGAATTTCGCACCCTACTACTATCGGTTGTGTAAAATTTGACTATTATATTGATGTCGGTATCAATCGCGTCCTCAATCCTGACGGTACGAGTCGTTTGGCCCCAGATGGGGATTTTAATGCTGTTAAAACAGTAACCGAATTTATCACACCAATGCCGGGAGGAATCGGGCCGATGACTGTTGCTATGCTTTTGGAAAATACCGTTTCGAGTTATATTGAATACGGTTCTAATTGAATTAGTGCCAACTTGTGAGCCAGTATTGGCTCTATTAGTAGGGTTAGTAATCTACCAACAGACAAGGATTTTAACTATGGCTTTAAAACCAGATGCGTCAGGGATAGTGCGCTTAATTGGCGACAACACCTCGGAAGGAATTCAACTTTCTCCTGGAGAGCTAACAAACTTCCCTTTAGGAGCTTGGGCACTCGATGGCGACGATACAGTACTTGGCTCAGGGGCTAGCGAGTTAATCCTGGGAAATGAAGGGGAAGATTTTCTCGCAGGTTTTGTAGGCAACGATTCTGTATTTGGGGGAAAAGGAAGAGATGCCCTGTATGGAGACGAGGGAAATGACTCCCTCAGTGGTGGTCTAGATGCTGATTTTCTTCTTGGAGAAGCTGGCGATGATATTTTATTTGGGGGTAGAGGCAACGATTTTTTAAACGGCGCAGAGGGGAATAACACTCTGGTTGGCGGCTTGGGCAGAGACTTCTTAAATTGTGAGTCTGGCATTAATTTATGCGTTCTGGGAATAGATCCTGCCACTACAGATATCAATTCTAGTGATGGGATCGCAGGTTTTGTTCCTGGTGTTGATAGCATTGGATTAGCGAGTGGCTTAACGGTCAATGATATAGTGTTGGAGCCGGTAGAGAATGTGACATTAACATTTAGGTTCGATGTGTCGCAAGCTTTACAACCATTAATTCCTCCAGCTTTAGTCAGCGGAATTAGCGGACTTTCTTCAGGAACTGTAATCAGAGTCAGGAATTCTAACGCGATTTTAGGTTTGGTAGAGGATGTAACCCCTAATGAACTACAAAGCAGCATTGTTTCCGTTCAGGGTTTCTAATTTCAGGACAATCACTGGTGGCATGAAAAACTTATCATATTGTTAGCCACAAATTAACTCCTGATATTTACACGACTTACGCAGAAACGCTAGTAGTAAGGTGCGAAATTCGCACCTTACTACTATGGGTAGTGTAAAAATTGACTGTGCAGCGTAAGTCCTGTAAAATTATTTATTCTTTGAGTCCCCTTGGAGTGGACGAAAGTTGTTGTAGCGCTTTCAAGCTCGGAGCGACATCACTAATCACTATGATTTACCGTGAGGAGTCCTTGATAGCAACAACGCGAATTCGGCGATAATCTGCACTCCAATTACCATCGCGGTACAGCGCCGATCGCAAACGCTCTTCAACGGAGTTAATTACCTGCGATCGCACATCATCAGACAACCCCGACAAAAACCCGCCAGCAAACATTTCAATCCAATTTACCATACCCGCGCTGCCGCCTTCTAGGGGAGTCGGTCGATCAAACAAAACCGCATAACCCAGGTCAAATCCCTGCTTTTCCAAAAGCCCAGCATACTCGCCAATACTCGGAAAATACCAAGGATTAAGCGCTTCAGGCTCATGGCAGCCAATTTCTGACAAAACACTCACAAGTGCGCGGACGATCGCCCCCACGTTCCCCTTACCCCCAAACTCAGCCACAAAACGCCCTCCCGGCTTCAGCGCTTTTTCCACACAATTAATCACAGCATCCGGCTGTTTAATCCAGTGCAAAACCGCATTAGAAAACACAGCATCTAACGGCTCTTCTACGTGGAAACTCATCGCATCTGCTGCAGAAAAATTAATCTGAGGATAGTTAACTTTTGCCGTAGAAATCATCGACAAAGATGAATCAATACCTTGCACAAAAGCACCACTTTGAGCAATCTTTTCAGTTAACTGTCCCGTACCGCAGCCCAAATCGAGAATGCGTTCACTAGCCTTCGGAGCGAGTAACTCCAAAAGTGATTCGCCGTACTGCCAAACAAAAGCATGATTTTGCTCATAAAGCGCTGAATTCCAATAATTTTCTGACATCTCTTCTCTTCTTTCCTCTTCTCTCTTCTTCTCTTCGCGTTTTTCGCGTCTTCGCGGTTCGTTATTAAATTATTTGCTAGCAAGCAGACCAATTCCATGCCGCTCTATTCGGCAAACCCTAATATTTTCCAAAATCCGCGCTCCCTGCTTTTGGTAAAAAGCAATTCCCGGCGCATTGCCAGTATTAACAGTCCATTCAATCCGCCCGCAATTTGTGGACTCAGCAATTTGTGCCAAATACTTTAACAGCGATGTACCGACTCCCATTCCGCGCATAGGAGATTGCACAAATAAATCATCAAGCCAAAGACACGGCTGCGTCAATAAACTTGAATAGGAGGAATAAAAAAGAGCAAATCCTACCGCTGTTCCGGCAACTTCAGCCAACAAAACCCGCACTAGCGGAGGCTGGCCAAACAACGTCTGCTGCAATTTATCGGCTGTTGCTGCCAACAAAATTTTACATCCATCAAACTCGCTTTTTTGTGAAATAAAATTCACAATTAATTCCAAATCTGCCAGCTCTGCTTCTCTAATTTTGATATCCAAATTAGCCATTGTTTAATTCTCAATCTCGCCTATTAATCACTGTATTAAATGCCATCATAAATGTCCAATATATGTTTAACTAACCACTTATACTTTTAAAATATTAATCATGGGGACTTATGGAACTTCGGCATTTGCGTTATTTCATTGCAGTTGCAGAGGAACTGAATTTCACTCGCGCAGCCGAAAAACTGCATATTGCCCAACCTCCCCTGAGTCAACAAATCCAGCATTTAGAGGCAGAGTTGGGGTTTCAATTGTTTCGCCGCACCAAGCGGACGGTGCATTTAACGGCAGCGGGACAGGTTTTTTTCGAGGAAGCCGGGAAAATTCTGCAGCAAGTCGATCGAGCAATTCAACTCGGCCGACAAACCAGTCGGGGCGAACTCGGCCAACTGACGATCGGCTTTGTGAGTTCTGCAGCACACAACGTGGTTCCAGCTATTTTGCAGGCCTTTCGCACTCGGTGTTCCGCCGTCAAACTCGAACTGCACGAGCTGACAACAAACGAACAGTTGCAGCGGCTGCGGTTCGGGCAAATTGATATCGGCTTCGTGCGCCCTCCGGTTGAGGAAGAGGGGATAAATTCTGAAATCGTTTTTCGAGAACCGCTGATCGTGGCACTGCCAGAAACGCATCCGGCGGCCGATCTCACGCATCTTGAATTACGCGAACTTTCCACCGAACCGTTCATTTTGTTTCCGCGTTCCCAGGCTCCGGGACTCTACGATGCGATCGTCAGTCTTTGTCAGCAAGCAGGTTTTAGCCCGATCGCCGCTCAAGAAGCAATTCAAATGCAAACCATTGTGAGTCTGGTAGCCGCCGACATGGGAGTGGCGATCGTCCCGGCGTCGATGCAAAATTTCCAGCGCAGCGGGGTAGTTTACAAAGCGTTACCAGAATCAACCTGCATTGTGGCGATCGCTCTGATTTGGCGCAGCGATCCAACGGCGGCGGTGCAGCGGTTTTTGGAAGTCGCCAGACACATTAGCGGATATGAGATTTGAGATTGTAAATTTTAGATTGACTGGCAATTTGACAAAGTTATCAAAACTCAAAGATTTTCTGTGCAACAACACCCGTAGAATGATTAATTGATGCTCGGAGTTCGAGCAACTGCTGCCGTAAAAGTCGGCACGATGCGACCTGAACGGCTCACAATATCCCACATAACTATTCAGTACAAGAGAGCAAGGGATGGTATTGGCAACAGAATTGGGTTCGTCCCAACCGGAATCCTCTTTCGATTTATCTACTTATCTAGTCAATCGAAAAGAGGCGATCGAGGTAGCTCTCGACAGTGCACTGCCGGTCATCTACCCAGAGAAAATCTACGAAGCAATGCGCTACTCGCTGCTAGCGGGGGGCAAGCGCCTGCGTCCGATCCTGTGTCTGGCTAGCTGCGAACTGGCCGGCGGCACTACATCTATGGCAATTCCGACAGCTTGCGCTTTGGAAATGATTCACACGATGTCGCTGATTCACGACGATTTGCCGGCAATGGACAATGACGACTACCGGCGCGGCAAACTGACGAACCACAAAGTCTACGGCGAGGATATCGCCATTTTGGCTGGCGATGGTTTGCTGACCTATGCTTTTGAATTTATCGCTACTAAAACTGAGAACGTACCCCCCCTGCAGGTGTTGCAGACGATCGCCCATTTAGCGCGGGCATCGGGTGCTGCTGGACTCGTAGGCGGTCAGGTGGTTGATTTGGAATCGGAAGGAAAGACGGATGTTTCTCTGGAAACTTTGAATTACATTCACGCTCACAAAACAGGGGCGCTGTTAGAGGCTTGCGTAGTGTGTGGGGCAATTCTGGCTGGGGCCTCGGCTGCGGATTTGCAGCGGCTGTCTCGTTTCGCTCAAAATATTGGGCTGGCTTTCCAGATAATTGACGACATTCTGGATATTACTGCTACCCAAGAAGAACTGGGCAAAACTGCTGGCAAAGATGTTCAAGCAGGAAAAGTCACTTATCCGAGTTTGTGGGGAATTGAGGAGTCTCGGCGCCAAGCTTCGCAGCTTGTTGCTGATGCTAAGGCTCAATTGGCAGTGTTTGGGAGCAAAGCTCTACCGCTGCTGGCGATCGCCGATTATATTACCAGCCGCAGTAACTAGAAATACCAAACACTATGCAGGAAATTTGCAGCGGCATATTCAACAATCATGTACTCGTGGTTGCTTTGCTCGCTTGTCTGGCGGCTCAGATCATGAAGTTGCCGATCGAGTTGGTCAAAAATCGCAAGTTTAATCTTCAGTATTTGGTAACAACGGGGGGAATGCCCAGCGCTCACTCGTCTTTTGTGGGCGCTTTGGCTGCTGGAGTCGGACAAACGATGGGATGGGAAAGTCCGGACTTTGCGATCGCTGCGATCTTTGCAATTATTGTGATGTACGACGCAGCAGGCGTCCGCCAAGCAGCAGGCAAGCAAGCTCGCATCCTCAACCAAATTATTGACGAGTTTTTTGAAGAAGATCACAACCTTAATGAGGCTCGCCTGAAAGAGTTGCTGGGACACACTCCTTTTCAAGTGCTTGTAGGTTTGGGGCTGGGAATCACTATTGCTTGGATCGCAGGGCCTGCATATTAGTTAACTGTTAACTGTTAACTGTTAACTGTTGACTGTTAACTGTTAACTAATGACTACTGACCGAATTCTGCTTGCAGCAGGTCATCGTTGTCATCGGCGATCGTGGCGACAATAGTAATAACCCGAGAAATTTCCCCGGTCGAGATTTCCGCCATCGTCCGAGTCGATACTACGGCAACTTGATTATCAACAATTGCAAAATGAGATTCCAAAGTAGACAGCCAATTCATTTCTAGAATTTTCCGCATTAATTGAGCTTCATTCTTCGCTGGCA
Organism: Microcoleus sp. B3-D2; assembly: GCF_036705345.1. Classification (NCBI taxonomy): domain Bacteria; kingdom Bacillati; phylum Cyanobacteriota; class Cyanophyceae; order Oscillatoriales; family Microcoleaceae; genus Microcoleus; species Microcoleus sp. B3-D2. The sequence goes on along the minus strand of NZ_JAUBUG010000001.1, from coordinate 202,052 downwards.
ACTGCAGTACAAAAGCCCAAACAGTCAAAGTATCATCTTCGGTTTCGCCCGTGAGTTGCACGAACACTTCAACACTGCCGTACCTGAACTTCCAAAGATGTCCGCCAGCTTCACTTTGACCGACCATCACTTTTTGGTCTACAGCCATGCTGGCGATGACAGTTTCAATTTCTTCTGCATAGGTGACGGCTGTGGCTTTTTCGACCTGCTCGGAGGCGATCGCGCTTTCCCTCGATTCGCTTTCTGCGGAAGCTGTTTGTATGTTCGGCTCGCTGGTAGTCATAATTATATTTAGATGGAAAACTATTCCAATAATCAGTTTACTGGCTAAAGCTTAAAATTATGACTTTAAATAACTGGTTCCGAGGCTATGCCTGGGAACCAGTATATCTCGCTTGTTTGCGGAGGCAGACGCAAGTTTGACTTGCAGAGCGGTTTCAACCAGGTTCGCGATCCTGTTTAAGCCTTGGGCTTAGTCGCCGCCGGCTTCTTCTCAATGGTATTCAAGCCGTTGAGGAACATGGGCACCAATTTCTCCACAAATGCCTGCGGGTCGCGGTTCCAGGCGCGCTGAGCTACATCGACTCTGGTCATTTGCAGGTCGGGGGCCAGCAGGCTTGCGGGCAAGCGTTCCATCAGGTATTGCGGGCGTTCCCACATGGGCATGGTGTTGGCAATATCCACTAGGCGGGTGACGCGGCGGAGTTCTGCCCCCAGCATGATATCCATTCCCGATTCATAAGCTGCTTGTTCGATCGCCACATACTTGCGCTTTGCCTGTTCCACCTTCTGGCGGTGTTCCGGGCTTTTGTTGGCCATTTGGGCCAGCCAGCGGTTGCCCCAGCGGACGTGACCAGCTTCTTCTGGAAAAATCTTTTCGATGGTTTCGCGGATTTTGACGTTTTCTGCGGTTTGGGGAGCTTGTTTGAGGGCGTGGATGTGCGCTGAGAAGAATTCGCAGCCCCGCTTTTCGGTGACATTGATTGCTGCTAAAACTGCAATTATACCGTCATCGAGGTTGCGGTATTGGTCTTTGTTCAGCAGGCGGTCAAATTCGTCAATGTAGGAGATTCCCGGTGGCGTTCCCACATTTTGGCCGAGGTCTACCAGCAAGTCGGTGAGCCACATCGCGTGTCGCGCTTCGTCGGAAATGTGCCGGGAGAGGTCGCGCACGAGTTCGGCCGGTTCCCCGTCTAGCCGTTCGATCACGTCGGTGAGGTCTTTGCAACTGCGCTGTTCGCTGTAGCGGTAGCGGTTGAGGGTGATCAGGTGAATTTCGCGATCGCGCACTACATTAGCTAAAATTTCGCGCGCTCCCATTGCGTTACGCGGCTTGCGGGGATAGGCAACTGTCATACTTTTATGTTGTTTTGTAAAGATACTTGTATAAGTGTAACGCAGTTTTTTCGACAACCAATTCCCTCGCAGGGCTGAAAGTTGTTGTGTAGCAAGCAGATTGAATTTTATACAGACAATTTTTTTACTAGCTCAACCAATGACAATAGTTTGGAGTTGCGAGTCATGCCATTTTAGATTTTAGATTTTAGGTTAAAAATGACTGATGACTATCAGGGTTTGGAGCTTTTCTACAGTTACATTATTTTTTTAAACTGCTATCACGCAAGGGTTGCGTGGATCACACAAAGCAACCTCATACACTCAAAACTTTTCAGGTTCCGTCGAGTCTGAAGCCTCAACACTAGCAGACTCTTGTTGAAATTTTCGCGCCTCTTCTACTTCTAATCTAGCCAGAGTTGTCGCCACATCGGCTAACTGTAAAGCAAGATTCATCCGACAAATCGGGTTTTTTTCCCTCCAGAGGTCTTTTGCCAAGAAATGTACTCGATAGCGAAACATTTTAATTGAATTTGGCGGAGTAACTTTCACGGTCATAGTCTTTCTTCGGTTGAAGTTTGAATGCGGAGTAGCACCCGTTCTAGCTCCAAGTAAACAAATGTCAGCATGATTACTTTATCTTCATCGGTGATTGTAACACTACAGGTTGCCGATCGAGGTTCAACGCCTTCGTGCCTGACAACTACAGTATATTTTCCCTGCTTCAGGTTATCAAAATTCACATCGGCTTCAAACAGGTCAACTCTCTCCTCGGCCAGCACTCGTCCTTCTTGAGTCAGTAAAGTGACAAACGCAATGCCGTCAACTGAAGTCATGGCGACGTTACTCTGATTGCGGATCATCACAAAAATATCGGACATCATTTGGTCATTGGTAATTACTAATTGCTAATTTAGAATGAGTGCAGAATCTCACAAACAAAGGAGCATAAATACGGTGAATTATTTCAAGTTTTTGCTAACTTTGACTATTAGTGCAGCGGTTCTCGGTTTGGGAAAAAGTGGGGCGCTAGCTACTGTCTTGAATATCTCTGAGACAGAGCCTTGTTTGCAGATTCACGGCGTGCGGGTTTCTCAAAGGGACGATCGCAATTTAAGCAACTCAAAAGGTACATTAAAAGAAGGCAGTGCCATCTCAGTCGATCCAGATGATGTGGTTGGCATACCAAAAGCTGAAGCGCGGCGGCGTTTTATTCTGAATAAGATATATCGGGTTCAGGAAGGCACTACCGCTGAGGATTTGTTTATTGTTGATGAGAAAGCAAATAAATGGGCTGTAGAGGATGTCTATGAGGCTACAATGGGTGCTACTACTAACAGCGTTGCCCAGATAGTGTCGGGTAACGGGAGAGTTTGGGCGCTGATCCAGAAGTTCTAAATTTAAAAAAAACGCCGCTTTTAAGGGCGGCGTTCTTATTAATTAAAAATCATCAATTAAAAATGGTATAATTTCCATTTTTAATTGATGATTTTCTAACAATCGTAATACAAAGCAAACTCGTAGGGGTGAGGACGCAGCCGCATCGGATTAACTTCATTGTCGAGTTTGTAGGAAATCCAGGTTTGGATGAAGTCTTCGGTAAATACGCCGGTTTCAGTTAAGAAACTGTGGTCTTTTTCTAAAGCTTCTAATGCGCCTTCCAAGGAACCGGGAGTTGAAGGAATTTTGCTCAATTCTTCAGGGGAAAGGTCGTAGATATCCACGTCCAAAGGTTCGCCCGGATCGATTTGATTCTTGATGCCGTCTATGCCGGCACACAGCATGGCTGCAAATGCTAAATACGGGTTGGATGTAGCATCGGGACAGCGGAATTCTAACCGCTTGGCTTTGGGGTTGGTTCCCGACAACGGAATCCGCACTGATGCCGATCGATTCCCTTGAGAGTAAGCTAAGTTTACAGGTGCTTCAAAGCCCGGAACTAAACGCTTGTAGGAATTGGTCGTGGGGTTGGTGATTGCCAAAAGTGCCGGTGCGTGCTTGAGAATGCCGCCGATGTAATGCAGTCCCATTTGACTGAAACCAGCATATTGATCGCCTGCAAATAGAGGTTGGCCGTCTTTCCAAATCGACTGGTGAACGTGCATCCCGGAACCGTTGTCGTTAAACAGCGGTTTGGGCATGAAGGTGATGGTTTTGCCGTATTTTTTGCCGACGTTTTTGATGACGTATTTGTAAGTCAGCAAGTAGTCGGCGGCTTGTACTAAAGTTGCAAAGCGGAAACCGAGTTCGCATTGACCGCCGGTGGCGACTTCGTGGTGGTGTTTTTCGATGGGTACGCCGCATTTTGCCATTGTCAGCAGCATTTCCGTTCTCATGTCTTGAGAGGTGTCGGTTGGTGCTACTGGGAAATAACCTTCTTTGTAACGCGGTTTGTAGCCGAGGTTGCCGCCTACTTCTTCTTTGCCGGAATTCCAACGACCTTCGATCGAATCTACGTAATAGTAGCCGGAATTTTGGGTTTGGTCGAAGCGAACGTCGTCAAAAATAAAGAATTCTGCTTCCGGGCCAAAGAATGCTGTATCGCCGAGACCGGTCGAAAGCAAGTAGTCTATGGCTTTTTGGGCAATGGTGCGCGGACAGCGACTGTACGGTTCGCCGGTTCGAGGTTCTTTGATGCTGCAAATGAAGCTGATGGTCGGTTCTGCCATGAACGGGTCCATCCAAGCGGTTGTCGGATCGATGACCATCGTCATGTCTGATTCGTTGATGGCTTTCCAGCCCCGAATGCTGGAACCGTCGAAGGGTACGCCGTCTGTGAATGAGCTTTCGTCGATTTGGTCGTGGTACAGGGAAAGGTGCTGCCAGATCCCCGGCATATCGATGAATTTGAGGTCAACGATCTGGATCTTATTTTCTTGTATGTAGTTTAAGGCTTCTTGGGGTGTCTGGAACATGACTTACTCCTGATATTGGTTGTGTCTTGGCGATCGGCCGATTTCAGACTGTTTGGGCGATCGTAGGCCTTCAGTACCCACTATTTTGTATCTATGGCTACAAAATTTTGAAATTGGTACCCAGTGCGGCCGGGCAGTTCGTGATTCTTGCCCTGTGGATTATTTTTCGGCTGAAGATACAAGGCAAACGGCTGAATTTTGCTGCAGTTTGCCGAGGATAGACTACGCTCCCTGAAAATCCCATCTCAAATCTTAATCAAACGCCGATTTGTAGTAGTCTACAATAGGCGGTCTGTCTCAGATAGCAAAGTATTGATAAAGATTTTTGGGAGAGAAACTTATGCGCGATGCAGTGACGAGCCTGATTGAAAATTATGATGTTGCTGGTAGGTATTTAGACCGAGATGGTATCGATCGGTTGAAATCTTATTTTGCAACGGGCACGGCACGGGTACAGGCGGCGGCTGCGATTAACAGCAATGCTGCGGCAATTGTCAAGCAAGCTGGTATCCAGCTATTTGCTGAACAGCCGGAACTGATCCGTCCCGGGGGAAATGCCTACACGACTCGTCGCTACGCGGCTTGTCTGCGGGATATGGACTACTACTTGCGCTATGCTACTTACGCCCTGGTGGCTGGAAGTACCGACGTGCTCGACGAGCGCGTGCTGCAAGGTTTGCGGGAAACTTACAATTCTCTAAGCGTTCCCATTGGCCCGACGGTGATGGGGATTGGCATTATGAAGGAGATGGTTAAGGCTCAGGTGGCCGCTGCTGGCTTGTCTGTGGGGCCTTTTTTGGATCAGCCTTTTGATTACATGATTCGCGAATTGAGCGAACAAGATATTTAAGTCAATTTGCTAATTCTTTTAACAGCAAATTGCACTTGTGGCTGGCAGTTAGCAGCAGTTAGATCGATCGCTTTTTTTGGCCTCACAGCCTCCAAGCGATCTTTTTTTATGGGTTATACAATTTTAGATTAAAGATTTCAGATTAAAAATAATAGATTAAAAATAATAGATTAAAAATTTGAATAATGGGGAATGACTGATGAATTAAGGGTTTGGAGCTTCCCTACAATTGCATTCTTGTTTGAAAGTGGTGCTAAAAATCGTCAACACATCCCCAGACGAGGCATTTGTCCAGGGGATTTTTGGTTTGACCCAAATCCACTTGTTCGGCGGTTGTTGCTTCTACTTCGCCGTTGGGGTAAAGAATGTGGATGATGTCACCGCTGACGAATGCGAGGGGATTTTCTTGACAATTGCCAGGATTTCTGATAGGAAAGTTAATTGTTTTCATGGTCGATCGCCTTGATGGTATTTGTAGCGCTTTTAGCTGCATATAAATCATCCGCTAGTAACAAAAATTATTGTGTGATTCTATGAATGTTTATCTGTGATAAAACTACACACTCACAGCGATCTCAGTCACATCATGCGAGCTGGGGGCGATCGCCCCGCGACAATCGCAAAACCAAAATAATCGCCAAAAATTAGCAGTGGGGCTTGTGCGTAAGTGCTAATCTGGTACTGTTCTTAACCCTATTCGTACAGATTAAAAACCTTGGCTAAACAGCGACTAGACACATTATTGGTCAGCCTAGATTTGTGCAGTTCCAGACAGCAAGCTCAGGCCTTGATTCGGACTGGGAAAGTCTCTATCAACCAACAGGTAGTTGACAAACCGGGAACTGAGGTCGATATTTCAGCAAAAATTCAGATCAAAGAGCGATCGCGCTATGTTTCTAGAGGCGGCGACAAATTAGCCAAAGCTTTAGAAGTTTTTGCGATTCCCGTTGCAGGCAGAATTTGTCTCGACGGCGGCATTTCCACAGGCGGTTTTACCGACTGTTTGCTGCAAGCCGGCGCCGCCCTAGTGTACGGCGTAGACGTTGGCTACGGTCAAGCAGATTGGGGCTTGCGTAACGATCCGAGGGTAATTTTGAAAGAACGCACCAATTTGCGGTACATGACTGCTGCTGAGCTTTACGGCGACTCTGCGCGAGCAGATTTGGCGGTAGTAGATGTGTCGTTTATTTCCCTGGATAAGATTTTACCGGCGCTGTGGGAATTGTTGGTACCACCGCGAGAAGCGGTGTTGCTGGTAAAGCCGCAGTTTGAGGTAGGGCGCGAGAGAGTCGGAAAAAAAGGCGTAGTGCGAGACTCAGCAACTCAAGCCGATGCGATTTTTCAAGTGTGGAAGGCAGCCACAGCTTTAGGATGGCAGGAAAGGGGCTTAACGTGGTCGCCTTTACTTGGCCCGGCGGGTAATATCGAGTATCTTTTATGGTTGGGGATCGATCGCGAACAAGAAACAGAGCCGAGGGCGATCGAAGAGGATGTTGTGAAGGAACGGATCGCACAAGTCACCAAAGCGGCGGCGCGGGAACTTGTCGATCGATTGTAGATTGTAGATTGTAGATTGATTTCAAGATGTCAAGCTAATCTATTTTAAAAATCAAATTTGGCACTCCAGATTGCTCTAAAATTTCAAAATTTTTGTCAATCAGACTCCTAAACTTTCACAAGAGTGAATAATTCCATGCAATCATTCAAACAAGCCGGTTCGATTTTCCTGTACGTTCTAGGTGCCATCGGGTATGTGGCGATTGTAGCTACTATTGTAGGCGTTTCAATTCTCATCAAGTGGGCCGCTCTGCTACTAGCCGACAAATTATTATATACACTTCTGATTATCGGCGATTTGTTGAGGGGTATCGAAATTATTGAACTGTTAAATATATTGGTATTTGCTTTTATCGGTATGGGAGTGGGTGTGGCGACAAGGCTTTTACACCCTCAATACGGTCGCAAAATTAGTGCTGCTGTGTTGATAGTTATAGTTCCCTTAGTTTTCATGATTACGCCAGCCATTCGATATAATTCTTGGCTGGAAAAAGTGGAAGAATCGGATAAATTATCGCCTCCGCAAACTGCAACCTTAACTAACTCCTTTTTGAATAGAAAAGTAGGATTGCCGGGTTTTATCGGTTATTACGTATATACTGGTCAGTTTCCCGTTATTCCGACGAAACAATCGGAGATGAAAGACCTTGACAGCTTTGAAAAAAGAGTTAATTCCAGATTTGTACAGTTCACTGGTATTGCTCCGACTATTGTTTCTTGGTCAATGCGGGTTTGTTTTTGGCTGATTAGAATATTTTACTTTTCTATAGCGGTAATTGCGACGATCGCCCATTTTAGGGAAGGTGTGAGAATCGCGAGGCGGTAATACAATTTTCGATTTTCGATTAAATAATTGGGAATCACTGATGAAGAGCGTGGTTGGAAGCTTAGCTACAGTTGCATTCTTTTTTGACAATTGTATAAGAATAAAAGCAGTAGGGTGCGTCAGCTCCTAGCTCTTCGATTATCCACAAATAACCATCTGCTGACGTACCCGACTCAACTACTAGGGCAATTTTTAATTGCCAATTTTAAACTCTTGCTGCAAGCGATCGATAATTGTATTACGCTCGATGGTGGCGAGAATTTCTTGAATTACCGTATCTTGTCCCAGGGGGCCCCAGGTGCAGCCTTTTTCTAAATAAACTTGGGCGGCCCGACCGACAGCGTAGGTTCCGTAAGCTGCTAAACTAGCTTGAGTGACAGCAACTCCGGCAAAAGTAGAAAAGCCGATGTGCGGGGCCGCAGCCGCTGCACTTTTGCCAAATCCCAACAGAAAACTGCTACCCAATTCTCCCAAAAGTACGCCGCCAGCACTGGAGAAAATAGTCTGCCAAAGTTTCCCGGCTTCGTAACCAGTCATGGGTAAGCCGTAAAGTCTGGATAAAGAGCGAATTAAGGCTAAATCTGCGACACTTGCTCCCATTACATCCAAGAATGCCACTGGATTTAAACCGACAGCCAAAGCTTTATATTTGGCAAATTGCCAGATTAAATCTTCGGCTTCTGTTTGCCGCAATTTGAGAACGTGACGGGCAATGTGTGCTTCGGCATCTCTAGCTTCAACTAAAGCATTTAGAGCGAGGAGCGATCGACCTTCTCTGTTAAGAATTGTGAGAATTTTATGTTTGAGTTCGTCAATCTGCGGGGGTGGTGACTCCCATTCGTTAGTTACTCTTCCGTCGGACCATTCCACTCGGACTTGCACCGGCGCGGGTTCGGCGGCTACCATGACTATTTCTAATGATTTGGCAATTTTAGGCGGTGATTTTGCGGTAGATTTATCGGAGGAGTTGTTTGGGCGATCGGACAAATTTTCGCTATCTGTTTCCTCTGTTACCGCAGCGGCTGCTAACTCTTCAGAATTTCCCAGCGCTTGCAAACTTTGGTAAATAGCTTTTCTGTCTAATTCTGGATAAAGGTCAATTTTATTAAAAACTAAAATTACTGGTTTTTGAGCTGTTTGCAATTCGCACAGTGCTTGATATTCAGTTCGGGTGATATCGCCTGCAACGACAAACAGAATTAAGTCAGCTTGGCGAGTTACTTGTTTCGCCATTTCGCCGCGCACTTCGCCGCCAACTTCATCAAGTCCGGGAGTATCGATTAATTCTACTTGCACCCCTCCTTTCCCACCCTTGCCAAGGGGGGGTTGGGGGGATTCGTCGCTGTCAAGGAAGGATAAAGGCACACTCCAGCGCACGGAACGCGGCCACTGAGTCACGCCGTTGAGAGGGCCTGTTTGCAGAATTTTTTGACCTAAAAGCGCGTTTAATACGGCTGACTTGCCACGGCTGACTAAGCCGAAAGTAGCAATGCGAATGACGTTGTGGTCTAGTTTTTCTGAGGTGGAAGTTAAGATATCTAACTGATATTGCAGCGCCGCTTCTAATTCTGTATTATTCGAGTTTTTTTTCCCTTGGCGCAGGTGGGAATAGCGCGCCAGGGCTTCGCGCAAACTGGCGCGGGCAAGGGATAAGCGATTTTCTTGAAGGGAATTGTCAGCCATTGGCGATCGGCTTTTTTAAGCAGGTATAATTTATCGTCGAATTATAAATCCTATTTCTTATTTTAATACAATATTTCATAAATTTATAAATTTTTTTTTTGGAATTAGGTAGGGACACGGCACTGCCGTGTCCCTACGGATATCCTGGGCAATCGACCCAATTTAACATCAGATGCTGGACTACTTCTAATTGGCCGCCGACTTAACGGTTTCGGGCCCAGATACCTGAGAGGAAAGGCGACTCGCCACTTGGTTGACGAAAGACTGCAAGAAGGAAACTTGCTGATTTTGCGTAAATACTGCTTGCAAAGTTTTAGTCAACTGGTCGAGATTGAAAATGCCTTTGGCAGCATTTTCCAGTTCTTGACTTTGGAAATATTCAATTAAACTCAGTCCTGCTATTCTGGTAAAATATGCTGCACTAATTCCCTGCACCGCGCCTCCTGCTACATAGGTGACGGCATTGCTTTTCAGCAGTCCAGTAATAGTTTGGGTAGACAGTTCTACTAATCCCAATTTGAACATTTGATTAGCCAAAGTAGCCGCTACTGTCTTAGCTTGGTCTAAGGAAAACTTTCGCTGGTAGATAGCGCCGAGGTCGATTACGAGCTGGGTGCTGATGGCGGTTGTTGCTAGCAAGTCTAAAGCGGGAACCGGATTGGCAAACACGGTGGCGGCGGCGATGTACTGATATTGTTCGATAATGGGAATTGCCCGATCGCGCCTGACCGCATTTAATAAGGTTTTTGCCTCTAATTTGATACTTGCAGCCTCGCGCACTGCACTCGCCCAGACCAACTGTTGCCGTTCTTCAGTTAAGATTTTAGTCAATCTTTCCGTCAGCGCGTCGAGTTGAGAGACTTGTTTTTCGATGCGTTCTTTAAACGTGCCGTCCGCTTGGTGCTGGCGCACTTTAATAGAATTGGGAGAAGCTGCGATCGCAATTATATCTTCGGTTCCCAATATTCCTTGCATTTTCTGCTGCAAAGAGTTCAAAACCTGCGACTGCTGTTCTGGCAAATATTGGTCTTGTTTGTTCCAGACTAGCAGCACGCGCTGACCAGCGGACGCTAGCTGAGATAATGTTTGAAATTCGGAATCTGTGATGTCGCCCGCTGTCACAAACAGCGCTAAATCACCATTGATTTTGGCATCGGCATTTGTATTAGCAAACAGCGGTGCCGTTTCTTGTAAACTAAGCTTTTGCGGGTGTTGAGATGCCCAATTAGAATTTAAAACTTGAATTAAGGCAGTTTTGCCGACAGCTTTGCCGCCAGTTACGGTAATCCGCAAATCTTGTCTGTCTAATTCGCTTCTGAGCCGATCGAGCTTTGCTGTTAGATTCGCCGGATCGGCGGAGTTTGGAGCTTCTGAAGCCAGCAATTTAATAGTGGCTTCGGAAGTCGCGAGCGCTTTTTCGGCTGCTTCCCGGTTCGCCAGGGGTTGCGGGAGTGCGAGTTCGAGTTTGGGGGATTGTTGCTTCCACCACCAATACCCCGCACCGGCAGCAGCCAAGCCGATGAGTGCCGTTTCGCCCATTTCTGAACCCGAATGCTGTAGAGTTTCCAGCAGCCACAGCGCTGCTGAAAGTCCTATTCCGCCTATTAAAATCGGTCGCCGCAAGTTAAGTGTCATTTTTTCCTTCCTGTGGGTATTGTCACCAAGCTTAACCTTCGCCGGCTTGGCCTCCCTCCCTATATTCCATCGTACCTCTGTGACCTCCAAACTGGCAGGCGGGCGATCCGACTTTTTGCCATCGGGATTTGCGGCCCCGGCGACAATCAACTTTTTGCACTTCTACAAACGGGGAATAGGGGGCTGAAGTCCTCACTAGAAACCAATAGATTTTTACAGGATTTTGCAAATATAATAGTTGATTTTTTCTCTATGTTGGTAATGCTTGAGATTGTGATTCAAAAATATCAATTATTTGTTTGGGAATTGCTCGCGGTCGCATGGTGGTAACTTCAACCCAAACCCAAAGCGCCTCGGCTTTTAACAAGATTTCGTCACTTCCAGCTAAGCGAATTTCGTAGCGGCGGACAGCGCGCGGGCCGCGCATTTGTTCGATCCAAGTGGATATCTCCAATCGATCGCCCGCGGCTGCCGATCGCAGATAGTCAATCTCTATCCGCCGCATTACAAAGACGCCGCCCAGTTCCCGGTAGCGATCGAGTGTAAATCCCAAGTGTTCTAAATGTTCGATCGCAGCGTGTTCTAAATAATGCTGGTAGACAGCATTATTGACGTGACCGAGGGCGTCCATTTCGTAATGGCGCACTCTAATTTGTGCAGTAAATGGTGTCAATTTCTCACCTTTCCACTTGTTGCGGTATTTTGTAGTTCCGAGTGCGATCGCACTCGATGTCGATACTCGCTCGGAACTAATTGCAAGGTACACTAATAATAGTTGAAACGCCACTACTTCCAGGTTAATATTAGTCGTGGAAGCAAGGCCGGTGAGCACCGTGGTTTTTTAAGCACACCTCAGTCTCGGTTAACCCAGTTTCGTGGTTCTGAGTGCGTCCCGGACTAAAACTTTGAGAAATCGGACGGGTAATTGTTTAGTCTCCCAGACAAATTCCTAAACCGCGGGCCGTTTTAACCAGAGTACCATTTAACTCTACAGGTCTGTATTTGGCGATCGCATCTTCCAGAGGAACGCTCACAACTTCCCGCTTTTGCCAAGATACCATGCAGTCGTATTTCTCTTCGGCAACTAAATCAACTGCTGCCACGCCAAAAGCCGAAGCAATTAATCTTTCTAGCGGTGAAGGAGTTCCCCCGCGTTGAGTATGTCCCAAAACTGTGACGCGAGTTTCTGCACCGCTACAGTCAGAAATTGTATCAGCTAAATACTGACCAATTCCGCCTAATCGACTTTGACCTAAGCGATTTGTGTGCATTACTAACTCGCCTGCTTCTGTGCGAACTGCCTCCGCTACTATAATTAAACAGTAGTTTTTTCCCCGGTCTTGGCGTTCTTGAATTTGGGCACAGATTTGGGAAATTTTGTAAGGGATTTCCGGAATCAGAATTATATCAGCTCCCCCAGAAATTCCGGCACTAATAGCAATATGTCCAGCGTCGCGTCCCATGACTTCAACAATCATGACGCGACTGTGACTAGCCGCAGTAAAATGCAAGCGATCGAGTGCTTCAGTGGCAATATTGACAGCCGTATCAAAACCGATAGAACGCTCGGTAATTCCGACATCATTATCAATAGTTTTAGGAATAGCAACTAAATTCAAATTACCTTGTTGAGCAATCTTCCTGAGAATGGCAAGACTGCCATCGCCACCAATGCCAATTAAGGCATCCAAACCTAGTTGGTGATAGCCTTCGATAATGTCCTCAGAACAATCGCGTAGAGTCCCATCAGACATCGGGAAGGCAAAAGGATTGCCCTCATTTGTCGTGCCTAGCATCGTACCGCCAATGGTGAGCCACGAGTCTACTTTCTCAATATCCAAGGGAATTGCTTGAGGGGGACGACTCATCAATCCCTTGGTAGCTTGACGAATGCCCATCACTTTCCAATTGTAAGTTCCCGTTGCGCGGTGGACAACGGCTCGGATAACTGCGTTTAAGCCTGCACAGTCACCCCCGCTGGTGAGGATACCGATACATTTTTGTTCTCCCATAATTAATGCCCGACTTTTGTTACTCAGAACATGACTTGATTTTTTTAGATCCCGATCGTCCAATCCTTATTTCCGACCTAAATAGGTAGGCGAAAATAAACTTTACCCTGTAACAGAATGTAAAGCAATCATAACTTTTGTGATTGCTTTTATAAGATCTCGCTCCTTTGGGGAGCGTTTCACTCACTTTTGACTACTTATGTATTTTCAAGCTTCATCGACCTAATGGAGTGCCTCATCTCTGACGCATCCCACAAGTTCGATCGCCAACTCAGTCGCATCGCCAATCACCGTCTCAAACAAAACATAAATTTTACTTGGGATTGAGGCGTTTAGAAACTTGGTTAACTATACCGCTGAGAATAGCACCGCCCATGAGAATTCCGAGGGCGGGATTAAATACGGGCTGCCACAGACTGTACCACAAATCAAAACCGAGATTCACCCCAGTCGATCGACCTGCTACTGCGATCACAAACCACCCAAAAATGGCAAAGACGAAAAACACATCAGCTACTAAAAGCAAGTTGAGAAAGTTAAGAAATTTATCTTTCATTGTCGAGGGTTCCTTTTGAGTGTATATGTGTCAAGTTTTGGCAAGCGGTTGGTAATGGAGCGGATTGATAGCTGCAACTGGCGATCGAATAAAGATAAAATATCATTCAATTGTTTTCGCGCACAGGCTGTCAAAATATGGTTCGCTATACACTTCCTCAAAGCCCCGAAATTATTTTAACTGTCAAAGGGAAAGATTCAGCCAAAGCCCGGGAAGAAGCGATGGATCGCCTGATGGATCTCATGGATGAGGGCAAGCTGCCTACGGAACTCGTGGAGGGATTTGGGCCCAAGCAGTTTGTTGAAGTTAAGGATATCGAAGATGCTGCGTCTGAAGGCGAGGACGCGATTACTGAAGCCGTCCAGATTTTGAGCAATTTGGCAAGTCTCAAATTGAAAGTCATGGAATCCCGCGAAGAAGCACTCAAAATCCGGGCGGCGATCGACATTTTGTTTACAGATGAGGCTGTGACTGCCGAGGAAATTGGTCGTTTGAAAGATGGTTTCAAGGTTCTCAAAAACTTCGCTCAAGCTAATGTCCGCTATCGAGAAGCTAGAAGTAAAGCCGAAGAAGCACGGGCAATTCTCGACGAAGCTTTGCAATCTGTCGAACCGGAAAACAAGGCGCAGAAATCCGCGAAATAGTCGCAGGTTGCGTTGAAATTCACATCGGGCACCATTCTCAAGAACAGGCAAGATGCCTGTTCCACAAGAAAATTTACTCGTGGAACAGGCATCTTGCCTGTTCCTAAAAAACTGCTTTAGGATGGTGCAACATCTCAGTTAAAACCTATTTCTGTCATTGCGATCCGAAACGAAGCAATCGTCGAGGTTTGCGATTGCTTCGTTTCTTTATTCGGATCTACAATAACTCTGCTGCCAGACATAATATTAATTATATCCACATTGAAATCAGGAAAAAATTGTGAGCCAACAAACAGGAATTCTCAGAAACTCGATGTCAGGCAGCTTGCTGCTGGCTAAAAACTTAGGTTTTGAACCAAAAACTGTGATTGATGTCGGCGCGGCATTGGGAACTTTTAACCTTTACGACACTTTCCCCGATTCGCGACATTTGCTAATTGAACCCATCGCCGAAAATGAACCTTATCTCGCCAAAATTTGCCGCAAGCTCAAAAGTGCAGAATACATTATCGCTGCAGCGACCAAAGAAGCGGGAGTTTTCACGCTCAACGTCAGTCCCTCTATGTTGCATTCTTCCATTTCTGAAAATCGCGTTACTGACAGCAGCGATCCTTATTTGAGAAAAATACCAGCAATTACCCTGGATGGAATATGCAGGGAAAGAAATTTGCCAGGCCCGTATTTAATTAAAGTTGATGTAGACGGACAGGAATTAGATGTTTTAGCAGGAGCAACTGAGATTTTGCAGCAGACTGAATATGTAATTGTAGAAGTTACTTTGTTCGGTCAGATGTATGATGTAATGAGTTTTATGAAGTCCCAAGGATTCGCAGCTTACGATATTGTTGATTTGTCATATCGCCCGGTTGATTCAGCTTTGTGGCAAGTTGACATGGCTTTTGTTAAGGAATCCGGTCACTTCAGAAGAGAGAGGGGTTTCGCGACAGGAGAGCAGGATATCGAAGCACTTAACTCGCATCTCAAAGCTTATCGGGAAAGTTTCATGAAATACATAGACACTCATTACAGCGAGCCAATAGAGCCGGAACCACAGGTCACTCAATCTGTTGTGGGCGAAGATTATGTCATAATTTAACTCAAGTTGCTTCCATCTGATACTAAATTCGGGTCGCACTTCGTACTTGATTTAATTAATCCTCAACATCTAAAAAACTGGTTTTCTAAATGCTGCTATTGCCGTCTATAAGGTTGCAATCTGCTGTAAATTGGCTTTCATATCATTTCCGGTTACACCGGAATGATGTTGACTGTTGACTGTTGACTGTTGACGGTTGACTGTTGACAGTGAACAGTCAACCGTCAAGAGTGAACTCGAATTTACTATTCCGATTTTGAGACGTAGGGCATACCTCAGTAGCTTCTGGACCTAGAGTAAGACCAAGTAAAGGCACTGCTTTTACTTGGCATCAAGCTGTGAAGGAAGAATCCCCCGTCAAGCTACGTTATGACGGGGGAGTGTCAACTACCAGAATTAATCC
The DNA here is from genome assembly GCF_036705345.1 of Microcoleus sp. B3-D2. Taxonomy (NCBI): domain Bacteria; kingdom Bacillati; phylum Cyanobacteriota; class Cyanophyceae; order Oscillatoriales; family Microcoleaceae; genus Microcoleus; species Microcoleus sp. B3-D2. Next base: position 186,540 of record NZ_JAUBUG010000001.1, on the reverse strand, counting down.
CAAGGCGCTTTTGTTGTGAATCGTTGAGTTGCTGGCGGCCTAAGCTGTCAACCATCAACCAGTGGAGGCGGTCAATTCTATTTCTTTAGCCCAAGGTATTGCTGCCAAAATATAGTAGATGTTATCTCCTGGGCAGCACTTTTCCATTTTTCCCTTACGGATGACCATTCATTACTACCTTCAGCAGCAACTTTAAACCACCTAGTCAAAAGGTTAGTACCAGCTACTTTATCTACCTCATTTTGGTTGTTATAGCTTTTACTAAGCTTTACAATGCTCATGTGAAAGCTTTCTGGGTCAGTGTTTTTGATAAAATCTGGGCCTTTTAGATAGTCTTCAAAAGCTTTTACAACCATCTCTACATGATTGTAATCAAATTTTGCTAAAGCCTGAAGTATTACTTTTGTCAAATGCTCAACTGCAGCCATATATTCTGGAGAATAATGGATGGAATAAGCTATTAAATCATTGCGGATATAATAATAATTTTCCCAATTTACATTTTTGGCCGCCGCTGGTTGATGCCACACCGCCAGTGATGGAAAAGCTACAATGTTATTGCCCAACTCTTTTATTCTTAAACCAAACTCTACATCATCTATTTTGATAAATAAAGGTAGCGGTAATTTAGTTTGTTCAACGAGTTCCTTAGAAAAAGAGAAAAACCAAAATCCGCCATAATCTACATCTTCTTCCTTGAGCAACCTGTTGAGAGAATTAGAATCTCGTAAATCGATATTATAATTTAAAGCAATTAATGCCCCAGGTCCAAATCCTCTAGTTTTAGAATAGGCGTTGTACGATGCTCCTGCTTCATACAACATATGCTTTTTTTGTAAATTTAGCAGTCCACCCGCTACAGCAAAATCCGAATTGGCGTATTCATACAAAGGAAATAATTTATAAATACATTCACTTTCTAACTCTATATCATCATCCATAAGCAAAAAGTGAGAATATTTTTCTTCCTCTAAAGCTTCCACCAACCCTCTGGTAAAGCCCCCGCTTCCACCAGCATTTATATTAGGAACTAGCCTCAGTTTTGGCTTTCCGAAATCAGCTTCATCTAAAGTTCTACCATTATCAACCACGAATACTTTAAAGTCCTTGGTTTCTAGCAATTCATCTTGAAAAATTGCACTTAATGTATTTTGTATGAAGTCCTCTTTTTTAAAGGTGCAAATTACAATCCCCAAGGATGCTTCTCTAGTTTTACTTTGATCTGTTGCTATCCAGGCCCCTTTAAATTCACCCTGTTCACTAGAACAAGTTATTTCAAAATATATTCTGCCCGCTTTTTTACCTTGAAGGAGATTTATTGGTGAGATTTTTACCGGATCAGAGAATTGACATTTCTCAAAGCTCTCTTCAGAAATAATTTCTTTGTTTTTTTGTCCATCAAATTCTCGGTAAACAGAAACTTTAAAATCGCCTTCAAGTTTCAGCACATAGTAGATAGAGCTAAGAGTTGTATATTGAGTATAATATCTCTCGTAAAACGAATTAAAGTAAGAATTTGAGGAGACAACACCACCCCGAGATAAAACAACTTTTTTGTCATCTTCCTGGTAGCTTATAGAGGCAGATTCATTACACCGTATATATACATCCGAGGCCTCGACTGATTTTGGTAGCTTAATTCCAGCTAATATATTCATGTAATATCTCCCTCTTCTTGTAGTAGACTTAGTTATTTTATTTGACTGATGTTAATCAGTCTTAGCTTAAGAGTAATTTGTGCATAGGTTCTAGTACCTCCTCCTTTAGGCATAACTCCTATGACATTTTTTTAAGTCGTGGATAAAGGGATTGATATCGAAACCAAGCCTCTTCTAGGATTGGATCAACTGATTGGGGAGTGGCAGCAAGCATTGGTGTGGCTGCCAGTTTGATGGTGTCATTAGCATCTGCGTATACGCCAATTCCGATACCCGCCAGTAGAGCAGCACCACGTCCGGAAGCCGCAGCAACTGTAGTTGAATAGAGGGGTATTCTCAATACATCGGTCAGTAATTGTTTCCAAGGCATTTCTGCAGTTCCACCGCCTGCTAAACGCAGTTCTGTCGCTTTAAAACCTGTTGCTTCAAGTGCCTCAAAACCTTGTCGCAAAGCAAAAGCAACTCCCTCTAAAGCTGCCCTCATCAGGTGCGCCTGTGTGTGATGAAGTCCCAGCCCCACCCATGCCCCGCGTACATAGGGGTCGAGGTGTGGAGTTCGCTCACCCGTGAGGTACGGCAAAAATGTCAACCCTTCACATCCTGGGGGAACAGAAAACGCTTTAGTATAGACTTCCTGCCAGCTCAAGCCGAGGATACCTCGCACCCACTCAAGCGCTAAGCCGGCATTTTGCATGGCTGCAAGGCTGTACCACTGGTTAGGTACGGCGGCTCGATAGAGATGGGTACGACCATGACGATCGATAATTGGTTGCGATCGAGGTGTAATGATTTGAGCGCCTGTGCCGATCGTTAGTTGAACCAATCCAGGCTCTAGTAGTCCGTTACCAAGTGCAGCCGCTGCGGTATCCGCAGCACCAGCGATCACCGGTAAGCCAACAGGTAAGCCGAGATGCTCTGAAGCAATAGTTGTTAGGTAGCCGGAGATCGCACTAGAGGGGATAATTTTTGGTAACCAATCACCACGTAGATTCAGCGCCCCAATTGCTTCCCCAGCCCAGTTGTCCGACACAATATCGTAAAGCAAAGTACCGCTAGCATCAGATGGTTCGGTTGCAACTTCTCCAGTCAGCCGTAACCGCAGCCAATCTTTTGGCTGAAGCGCCCAACGCGCTTCGGTGTAGACAGTAGCCTCGTTTTCTCGTAGCCACAACAAAGTTGGACCAGCCATTCCAGCCGTAATCGGGTTGCCCAAGCGCTCTAGAATAGCTGCATCGAGCGAATGATAAGTGTTAAGCGTGGCACTAGAGCGAGTATCTGCCCAGAGGATAGCAGGGCGCAGGGGCTGACCCGACTCCGAAGCTAGGACAACGCCGTGCATTTGTCCTGAAAGTGCGATCGCCTCTACCCGATCGGCGCGATCTCCCACTGCCTTCCTAACAGCCGAGGCAACAGCTAACCACCAATCTTCTGGTTCCGACTCAGCCCATCCTGGGTGGGGTGAATGAACAGGATAAGAGCTTGATGCTTCACCTATAGTGGTTCCGTCTGTCGCTAGGAGCAATGCCTTAGCAGAGCCTGTTCCTAAATCTATACCAAGCAGCATGATAGCTAATCCTCAAATCATTCAGTGTCTCAGCAAACGGGCGATCGCTTTTACCAATTCCTCAGGTTCAACAGGCTTGGATACATGGATCTGAAATCCGGCAGCTAAGGCTTGCTGCTGATTGATCTCTCCAGCATAGGCAGTAAGTGCGATCGCAGGAACCGTGCCTCCCTGTTGGGGCGACCACTTTCTAATTTGCCGAATCAGGGCATAGCCATCCATCTCTGGCATTCCAATGTCACATAAGAGCAGATCGGGGACAGATTGATTCAGGAGGGCCAACGCCTGTACCCCCGAAGCGGCTGTCGTAACTTGTGCGCCAGATTGCATCAGGGTGAATGCTGCCAACTCCCGCATATCTGCATCGTCGTCCACAACCAAGACCCGAACACCTGCTAAGTCGTCTGCCGCACTTTCTGCGTGCCTGTCATCAGAAGAGGGTTCCGGCTCTACGATGTTTATCGGTAGCCGGATGGTAAATGTAGCCCCTAAGTTCTGTCCTAAGCTGTCTGCTTGAACGGTTCCTCCATGCAGTTCGGTAAAATGACGGACGATCGCCAGCCCTAATCCCAATCCGCCGAATTGTCGGGTTATTGTACCATCTTCTTGACGGAAGTAGTCAAACACATGGGGTAAGAAGTCTCGTTTGATGCCTTTTCCAGTATCTTTGACTTGAATCTGAGCGTACATACCAACCTGCTCTAGTTGCACCTCGATGCGTCCTCCGGTTGGGGTGAACTTGACAGCGTTGGAAAGCAGGTTCCAGACTACTTGTTGGAGGCGATTGGTATCGCCTGAAACCGTTCCTGAAATAGGATTAAATGTGGTCTGGATTTGAATGTGTTTGGCTTCGGCTGCCAGTCGTACCGTTTCTAGGGCAGCCTCAATCATTGCCGCTAGATTCACAGGAGCAACGTTTAACGTCATTTTTCCTTGCAGAATGCGCGAGACATCCAACAAGTCCTCAATTAATTGCGCTTGCAGCTTGGCGTTGCGTTCGATTGTTTCCAGCGCTTGCTGCGTTTTTGTGCCATCTAATCGCCCACCTCGTAGCAATTTTGTCCAGCCCAGAATCGGATTGAGGGGCGATCGCAACTCGTGGGACAACACCGCCAAGAATTCATCTTTAATTCGGTTAGCGGCTTCTGCTTTGGCGCGATCGCGTTGAGCCGCCCGGTACAACTGAGCATTGTCGATCGCCAAGGAAGCACGACGAGCCAATTCCTCTGCCTGTTGCAAATCTGCCGGGGTGTACTGTCGTCCAGATTCGGCGGAGATAAAGGAAATGACCCCTAGAATTCGTGCCTGAGTTCGTAGTGGCACCGTCATTACCGATTTGAATCCAACCTGCCGCAGAATCTCTAAATGCTCTGAGTCACGCGCTGCCTGTACCAACAGTTCATCGGGAATCTCCGGCACCAAATCAGGTTGTCCAGTTCGCAGTGTAAATGCAGCACCGCGAGGGTCATCCGGGTTCATAGGATACTTATCTCTAATCTGATGTGCCCATTCCAGTTTGGCAGGGTCAACGTGAGCCACTGCAATCTGCTCGATCGCACCATCCTCTTCTATCATGTGGACCGTACACCAGTCCGCTAATTCCGGCACTGTAAGCTGCGCGACTCGCTCTAGAGTCGTTTGATAATCGAGTGAGGATGCCAGCACCGTACTTGCCTCAGAGAGAAAGCGTTGGGCAAGCTCTAATCTGACGCGCTCAGTCACATCGACTACATAAACTAAAACCCCTTCAACCTGAGCATTTGAGTTAACAGTCGGAAGATAGTAAACGTTGTAGTAACCGGGACGGCGATCGCTGCGTCCGGGAACATTCACCGCAAAGTTGGGTGAAGTGAAGGGATTTCCTGTGGTGTAGATCTGATCAAAGACTTCAACTAATTGAGGATCGGATTGACCAAAAAGTTCTGGAATTGAATAGCCTAAGTGTTGCTCGCGGGTTAATCCATTAATTTCTGCTAATGCTTCGTTAATAGCAATAAATCGCTGCTGGGCATCTAACAGGGCAAGTCCAACCGGAGACGTGTCAAAAATAGTTGCCAGTTGGCGCTGTGCGGCTTCTGCCTGAGAACGGGAAATACGTTCGCGCTCTAACAGTTGTTCTCGTTCTTGTTCGGCATACTTGCGCTCTGTCACATCCAGCACCAGCGATAACACCGAAATCATCCGTCCCGATTCGTCCCTGAGACTGGAGTTATACCACTCGCAATGCACAATGTTGCGATCGTTGGTGTAATTGCGGTTGTATGAAAAAATATGGGGTTCTTCACCATAGACCAGCCGTTGGCAGACTTCAGCAACCGTTTCCAAGTCTTCCTCAAAGACAAAAGGTATCTCGGTTAAAGATTTGCCCAGGATTTCTTCGGCTTTCCAGCCCAAAATGCGCTCTGCACCAACAGACCACCGAATGACTCGAAAGTCTCGATCCCATTCAACCACTGCCATTGGAGAGTTTTCAACATGGAAGTTGAGCTTTTGTAGGGCTTGACGCAACGCCTCTTCCGCTTGCTTGCGTTCTGTGATATTTATGACGACACCAATCGAGTGCTTGGGATTTCCCTGAACATCATAAGTAAACTGTCCTCTGGCTTCGACCCAGTGAATGGAGCCATCTAACCAACGCAGGCGATATTCATGGTGAAACTCCTTGTTGTCAGCTATGGCTTGCTGATATTTCGCCTCAGCTTCTGCTAAGTCATCGGGATGAACCCGGCTTGCCCAAACTTCATAGCTGGGTTCGCACTCATTCGGTTGCAAACCCAGCACCGTAAAGTGTCCTTCTGACCAAAGCAAGGCATCGGTCTGCATGTCCGAGTCCCACGTTCCCATGCGTCCGACCTTGAGCGCGAGTTGCAGGTGAGCTTCACTTTCTCGCAATTCCTCTTCCGCCCGCTCCCGCTCCACGGCTAGCCAGGTTTTTTGAGCAATTCGCTCCATCAGCACCACATCTTCCTCCGTCCAGTGGCGAACAGAGGCATGGTGCAATACCAACAATGCCACAAATCGCCCTTCTTTCACTAAGGGAACACACAGGAGAGATTTGGTTTGAATTGCGTCAAAGGTAGCAGCCCCCGATCCAGCAGTCCGAGGATCGCGATCGACATCATCTACGACAATAGTTTTGCCCTGCTTTAATTCAGCAATGAGTTCACGACCAAACGAATCCATGTGATGGCTACCCACCACGCTGATGACACCATTGCAATAGTCGCGATCGACAATGACGTATTCCTGAGTAGAATCAATTTCGCCGTAGGTACAGCGAGTGACTTGGAAATGTTGCCCTGTGGAACAAACCACTTGCCACATAATTTCCTGGGAGTCTTGAATGGCACGAATCGCATCATTCAATTCGATTAGGAATTGCTGCTGTCTCTCCTTGTGCTGAAGTTCTGCCAGTAATTCCTCAATTTGTTGCCTTGCCCGCACCTGGGCTGTCACTTCAATGTTGTAAATCAACACACCCTGAATGGTTCTCTCAGCATCCCGCCAAGCCGCAAAGATGCAGTGGAAAAATGCTTCTTCCAACACCCCATCGCCGTTCCGATCCCAGTAAGTAGGTGACTCCTCCCGAATAAATGTTTCTCCCGTTCGATAAACCTGTTCAAGCACGTCAAAGTAAATTTGTCCCTCTAACTCCGGGAAAACCTGCCGCAGTGGTTGACCAATGATGTCTAGAGTGCGTCCAGTCCCTTGCAGATAGCTTGGATTGGCAAATTCATACACAAGATCGGCACCTTTAACAATGGCAATCATGGCAGGCAATTGCATCAGGATGTCATGCAACCGCTTGCGTTCGGTTTCGGCTTCGAGTCGGGCAGTTTGTTCTCGTTTTAAAAGGCGATCGCGTTCTGCTTCGATCAGTTTGCGTTCTGTAATATCAACCGAAACGCCAATCATGCGAACTCCTTGCCCCGTCTCATCCCGATAGACTTGCCCCTGACTGTTGAGCCAGCGCACAACGCCGTCTGGACAAATTACCCGATACTCCGGTGCGTAGGGCTGTTCTCCAGCCAATGCCCCTACCGTCGCTTGGAGCACCTGTTGTCGATCGTCTGGATGAATGAGCGCAACAAACTCTTCTCCCGTCCCTTCATAAAGACCCCAAACTTCTAGAGCATTAGCAGAACACACCACTCGATTGCTCTGCAAATCCATATCCCAGACAAACATCTGAGCCGCTGTCAGTGCTAATCGCAAGCGTTGTTCGCTCTCTCGTAATGCCTGTTCAACTTGTTTGTAATCGGTCACATCACGAGTAATCCCCAGTACCGTTTCTACGGAGCCATCGGGAGCAAATTCAGGGACAATACGCGACTGATACCATCGAATACCGTAAGAAGTCGGAAACTTAAATTCAATCGCCTGTTCGGAGCCGGTTTCAAACACTTGCTGCAAACTCTCATGCCAAACGCGATAGTTGTCTTCTGGAATTCCTAGCTCGGCATTAGTCTTGCCGAGAAATTGCTCTGATGGAATACCTGTTGCCAGTTCTATAGAAGGGCTGACATAAAGATGGCGAAACTCTGCATCAATTCGGCTAATAATATCCGGCGCATTTTCAGCCACCATTTTGAACTGTTGCTCTCGCTGCCGCAGTTCTAATTCCAAGCGTTTGCGCTCTCTTAAGTCGATTAAGAAGCCTACACCTAAATTGTTGGGCCCTCCTAAATAGGCAGTCCCAATTAAAACTGGAACGCGAGTACCATCTTTACGAATGTATTCTTTCTCAAACGGCGCATGGCGACCAACTTGTTTCATCTGTGCCATTGCTTGCTCGTCTAAATGCCGAAACTCTGGTGGAGTAATCTCCAGGAAGTTTACCTCTCCCGATAAAACTTCTTCTCGCGTGTAGCCTAAAGTTGCTAACCAAGCATCGTTGACTTCCAGAATATTGCCTTGAAAATCGCCAATAATAATGCCAATGAGATTTGCTTCAAATAAACCTCGTAGCTGCCATTCACTCTCGCGTAAGGCTTGCTCTACACGTTTGCGTTCGCTCACGTCTTGGAAGACAACAACGGCTGCAACAATCTGCCCCTGGTTATCTAAAATTGGTGCTGAGTTGACGTTAATGAAAATGCGGCTACCATCATTTCGATGAATTTCTATCTCTTCGTTGGTAACGACTTCACCTGTTTTTAGCGAGCGCACCAATGGATACTCATGAGGCGAATAGAGTTGACCATCTAAGTGAAAGATTTCACTTGGAATAATGGGTGCATATTCCTCAATAGCAAGCAACTGTTCGTAGCCATACCCAACAATTTGCTTGGTTTGTTCGTTCGCCAGAACTAATTTACCGGATGCCGCATCGGCAATCATGACTCCAGCAGGCATTTGTCGCAAAACGGCTTCAAATCGGGCGCGTTCAATTTCCAGCTCGTGCAACAACCGTTCTCGTTCTGCCTCCGCAAGCTTGCTAGCGCTCACATCTCGAAAATAAACTGCTACACCCTCCGCAGAGGGATAGGCATTCGCCTCTAACCAACGCTGAACCGGTTCCCCAAATTCTTCCCAGGAAACAGGAACCTGTTCCATCACTGCCCGATGTAGTTCCCGATCGGCAATTCCACCGACCAACTCAGGAAAAACCTCGTTCCAAACGTGCTTTCCCACTAGCTCTTCGGGCGTTTTGTGCAGGATTTTCGCCGCCGCCCGATTCACGTAGGTGTAGCGCCAGTCGCGATCGAAGGCGACAAAAGCATCCGTAATGCTTTCAAGAATCGTTGCTACCTTGCCCTCAGTTTCTTGGGCACAGAACAACTCTTCGCTCTCAAGAGTGCGGGCAAAGCGTTCGATGACTTCAGAGCGAGAAATTCCTCGCCTGTTAGCCTCTTTATCGAGCGATCGCCATGCTGTATTGGTAAGAGATACGCTCACTCGTTGTTTCGTCTCCGAGTTCCAATTGCTAACAAACTTGCCTGTGGCGTCGCGCTTCATGAATATCCATCCGTAGGCATACACGGTCTTCTCTATTGAACCTGAGTTACTCGCTCAGAAGAATCCGCCTTAAGATAGATGCTTTGGCGAGAGGGAAGATAGGAAAGAATGACCTCAATAAATATTGCGCTGTACTGGCTGCTGAATTTCCCTTTGCACTCGTAGACATAGAGCTGGGCTAGACGGGAGAATCCCACGGCTTTAACGTAGTGCAGCCGTGGCAGTGTCAAATAAGTTTCCTCACGGATGCGGATGGTGCCTACGACAATCGGGCTAGCGTTCCTTTAGCACCGAACTCATGCAAACTACGCAACTGGTCACCAACAGCCTCAACGAAACGTGGTGACTCGACTAAATCTCCAAAAATTTCAGTGAGGCCCAGTAATGGTCTGGGATCTAATTGACTCAAACTGGCGCGTTGAGTCAGGATGTCTGCTAATGGGTCATCAATGGGAATAGGTTGCCCTTGTTCATCATGACTATTGATGTATCGACACCAAGCAGCAATCGTCAAACTTAGATAATCGATCGCACCTTCAAGCTGTAATTTATCGCGGAGCGATCCCAAAACAAACTTAGGAATTTTGGCCGATCCATTCAGGCAAAGGCGCGGAAGCTGATCGCGAATTTTGGGATTGGAAAACCGTTCTATTAAAGTTTTTTTATAATCGTCTAAATCAATCCCAGGAACGGGTTGGAGTGTTGGTGTCACCTCATCCATGAGGTTAGCGACTGCTTGCTGAAACAAGGGATCGGCCATGACTTCATAAACGTAGGTATAACCTGCAACAGAGCCGAGATAGCCAATCAGCATATGGCTGGCATTGAGCAGCCGAATTTTCATCATTTCATAGGGATGAACATTCTTAGTCATCTGTACGCCAACGGATTCCCAATCGGGTCTGCCTGCACAAAAGGTATCTTCGATTACCCACTGGGTGAAAGGCTCCGCGACGCATGGAAAAGCATCATCAATACCAAACTGTTGGGCCACCATTTTGATATCTGCTGGGGTTGTCAGCGGAGTAATGCGATCGACCATGCAGTTGGGAAACGCAACGTGTTCAGCAATCCAACGTCCTAACTCGGGATCGCCCATTTCGGCAAATGTTGTTAGCATTTTCCGCACCATGTTGCCGTTGCCCTGGATATTGTCGCAGGACAACACTGTAAACGGTGCCAACCCCTGTTTACGCCGCTTTTCGAGTGCGGCTGTCAAAAAACCGTAGGTTCCAATTGGTTGGTCAGGATGTTGCAAATCGTGCTGCATCGTCGGATGGTTTACATCAAAATTGCCACTTCCTTCAATGTAGTAGTAGCCGCTTTCAGTGATCGTTAGAGTAACAATTCGGCATTTGGGATCTGCTAATGCTTCAATAACTGCTTGACGATTGTCTGGTGCAAACAGGTATCGAGTGATTGAGCCAATGATTCGAGCGGGGTCTCCTTCTAGCGATCGCTCAACTAAGGTATACAAACAATCTTGGGACAGCAGCGCATCCCGCATACGCCTGTCATAGTCATTGTCCAGCAATCCAACACCACAAATTCCCCAATCACTACCAGGATTCTGATGGAAATAATTATCAAGATAGAGCGCTTGGTGCGATCGATGAAATCCACCCACCCCAATATGCACAATTCCATTAGTAATTTGATGGCGATCGTACTTGGGTACGCGCACGTTTCCAGGTAAAAGAGACAGGGATGCTTGATTCAGCTTGATTGTTGAGCCTGTGCTGGTATTGCTGTTCATCAGAAAAATGGGTTTGAAACCCCGTCCTTTTAGGACGGCTTTACAGTTCGCCATGAGTTGTAAGCCAGAAACTTACAATCTGTGGGCTTTGCGTTTTGACACAGGCGTTTTCCTGTACCAAGACTGTGCAGGAAGACAGCGAGATTTTTTAGAATCTTCGCCACCTACGTAACACTTTCCATACTTAGGATGCTTGACAATCCCCCCGCGCTTCAATCCTTGTGACATGGAGCCACCGTAAGGACGGCGATATCCGTTTTTCCCAGGGTTAAAAACGTGCAATTGTCTGCGATAAATGCGGATGGGCTTACATTCCATCACCACCATATTTTTTGGTGATATATCGCCACCTACCAACAGGTAAGCTAGCACCCAAGAATCGACACAATGGGCATAAAAAACATTGGATAACTTGACCTTAGATTTTTTTAGACCTAATTTTTGACGAGTTAAGTAGGTCTCGGTATAGCCATCAAATTGGGTGACAGGTGCAATTATTTCCAACTCGGAATAACACCATTTTTTGCCAACTTCTAAGGGCGAAAATGACTTGTTCCATTTGCGACAACCTTTTTTGGTCAATGCTTTTACATTCTCAATTCCAATGTCTGAGATAGGAAAGATGGTATCAAAAACTTTGACTACTCGGATTTTGAATTGCCAACGCGCCTTAGTGCTTGGAGGAATCCCGCCACGCTTACGGTTTTTACGAGGTTGGCGACAAGGTGTTTTTCGATTGCGCCTTGCACGTCTGGCGTTTGTACTTGTCTCCTCAGCCTCTTTGACCCAATCAACAGCATGAAACTGCTGATTTAAGTAGGTATGAGCTTTTGATTTGACTGTGTACCCCTCACGTTTAGAACCCGGATCGATTCCAACTGCTACAGGTTGAGTATGACGATTTGAAGGTTCAACGTTTAAGCGAACACAAAAGATCCCTTTACGGAAAAATGGTGTTGCTTTTCCAGATTTAATCCAACGTTCTGCCCTTGCGGGTGTTGTTGGCATTAAAGGACGTTGCTCAAAATCCACTACAGGAACATATTGCATGGTGTTTGTTTGGCGATAAGCCTAACTGTTTAATTTCCTTCGACTTTGACTAACGGAGTGGTTACGGGTTAGGAAGAGCGCCTGTAACGTCCAATGAAAGTGCCACATAAGAGTTAGTTCAAATTGGTTTCTCAACCGTTGTCTAGTCCTACTTGCGCTTGTTTTCTACCTATGGCTTGGTTTCCTTACAAGCCCCATCCCTTTAGGGTGGGGTTAGTGACCTTAATTTATGACCTTGTGATGACCGCTTATTATGAGTATTGCAGGATGGGTGAAAAAGGTGGAGTCAATTTTGGCGGCTCTGCATGGCAAGTCGATCGCATGACCGAGCTCCGATGAAGTTGTCGCCCGAGCTATTCTTGACAAAATCTAATTTTTTACACACCGAGCTAAGGGCATCAAGCAATCGCCTGATACTCCGTGTTTTTACACTGGGGTTGCTGATAATAGACCGATTAGATCGTCCATCCGCTCGATAACTTGGTGGGCACCAGCCGACACAAGACCATCTGCACGGCTGCTTCGTTCATCCTCGCTTATATGAGTTCCCCCTACATAACCGATAATCTGCCCAATTCCAGCAGCAACCGCAGCCCTTACCCCACTGACAGAATCTTCAATTGCCACGCAACCCGAAACTTCTGCGTCCAGACACTTCACTGCATGTAGGTAGATGTCAGGAAGCGGTTTGGGACGCGGAACAGGGAGAGAGTCGTGAGCACTAAATACCTGCTCGCTTGGGAAAAAGTCGGTCAGGGCAGCAGCAGTAAGGCAAGCACTCAGCCGCTGCAAGCTGCTGTTACTTACAAGTGCATATTCAAATCCGTCGTCGCGCAGGGAAGACAGCACTTGCGGCGTTCCGACCGTCGCTTTTGCCTCTACAGTAAGCCGTTCAATCGCTCTCTTTTCTTCTTCAGCCACTAGCCTGTCAATATCGCGCTCATTAAGACTGGTTAATGAGTCTGGGTAGATCTTTTTGAGTATTTCCCTGTAGGGTTTCCCGGCGAAGCTTTTAACAAAGTCCTCAAGTTCATAGTGTTGAGCGCCAGGGAACTCACGAGCCACTTCATTTGTCAGTCTCCAGGCGCTCTTAAGTGCTATGGTTTCACTGTCAACGACAGTTCCGTCATGATCGAAAAGCACCACCAAATCATGCTGAAGCGCTTTCATTTAAAAGACCTCCCTCACTGTAATTTTTAAGCGTAGTTAATAGTCCGTGGGTCTGGAGATCTCGCAAAGCTTGGAGGCATTCATTATCTACGACCTGTGTCTGTTCGCAATTCTCCAATCCCAGAATCCCGCTAATCACTGCGCCTTCTTGAATTGCTGTAATTGCGCTTTGGGTATCCTTGGCCTGATAGGGTTGACCAGACTCGCACGCCTCTTCTCTGACTGCAAGCAGCCACGCCGCAACGGGAAGTATAATCCGCTTCATGCTGACCTTTCGGCTATAAGCATCCTGAAGTATCGGAAATATATACTTGCCTACTTTTCTACAGGTTTCTGAAGAGATTCTCTCAGTAGTATCGGGAAGAGCCTCGTTACTGAGCCTTAGTAACACCTGCTCCATATATTGTTCGCACATCTCGCGAGGCACTGGTGTTGCTGCTGCGATATCGTCCATGAGAAGCCGAGTAAACAACTGGAATTCCGGTACCGCGATCGCCTCGTGCATATACTCTATACCTGCTCTTACAGCTAAACAGGCTATGAAAGAGTGTACTGCATTCAAGAATCTCGACTTCATATAGAGGAAGGGAGTGATGTCGCTAGTCATAATCACCCCCGTCTCTTCCCACTTGGGTCGATCGCCTGTGAAGTTGTCTTCCACGACAAACTGCCAAAATGGTTCCGTTACAATGGGTGCGCGATCGCGAACTTGCAACAGTCTGCTGGGGTAGTTATAGTCGGATTCTTGCTCTTGAGGCACAATCCTGTCTACAACCGAATTAGGGAACGTGGCGTTATCCCTGATGTATTCTGCAAGCTGAGGATCGATCTCTTCAGCGTAAGCTAGCACTGCTTTTCGCAGGATCTCCCCGTTTCTTGGGAGGTTGTCGCAAGAAAGGGTGGTGAACGGAGTCATTGAGCGATCGCGTCGTCGGCGTAGCGCCTCTACTATAAAGCCAATTGCAGTTGTTGGAGTGGAAGGATTTCGCAGATCGTGCGCGATGTCTTCATGCGTTGTGTCGAGATTAAAATTCTTGTCTAGATGGTACCCTCCTTGAGTAATAGTAAGAGTCACCAGATGCACAGAGGGAGACGCCATCTTTTCAAGCACATACTCGCACTTCTCTCTACCATTAACTATTTCCCTGATAGAACCTATAACTTCCGCTTCCTCACGATTTTGAGCGCAACTAGAGTGTTTGGTCAAAGTGTAAAGGAATCTCTGGGGTTTCAACCTAGTAATGGTCTGTTGACTCTTGAGGCTAACCCCACAAATCCCCCATCTCTGCTCTTGGAAACCCTTCTGTGCAAGATAGTTATGTATTATGTAGGCAAGGTGACCCCTAAAAAAACGACCTGGCCCGAAATGGACGATACCAGTCTTCAGCGCCCTCCTGTCGTAAAGAGACTGTTGCCTCCACAAACCAGTTACAGTACTGAAGCGAGAGCTTGAAGAAACACTGGGCGGTCTGAGTAAGTTAACCATGATACTTCTTAAATAAGTGTGATCGGGTAAAAGGAAAATTTGTCAGTCTGGGTATACCCAATGACCTACAAGCAACACAAATGTCTTAAACTGCGAAAATGTCGGGTAACCTTTGTGCCATCTACAAAGAAGCGTATTACCAGATGGTAGTTAGGGTGTGACAGATAGAGCAGAGAAAGAAAAAATCAGGTAAACCTAATTAAGAATCAAAGCTCAATTGGTCATTAACCTGAAGTAAGGCACAAGACTACGCCACCTACTGCAACTTTGTTCAACTTTGGCAAGTGCGTAAGCCGAATGTATGTCCTATAAGGCCCAAAAAGAGTGCTTTTTATTCTGGCTTTAGATTCCCCCATAACTCTGTAGACTTTGATGTTATTTCCCTTGGTCGCTGCTCTCCTCCTTTTTCAGGAGAATCTACAAACAATTCTTTATAGGTACTTATAACAACAGGGTAATTAGGGTCTGACAGGTAGAACAGAGAAAGAAGAAATCAGGTAAACTTAATTAATTAAGAATCAAAGCTCAATTGGTCATTAACCTGAAGTAAGGCACAAGACTACGCCACATACTGCCACTTTGTTTAGCTTGGACAAGTGGATAAGTCGAATGTCTTTCCTATCAGGCGCTAGACTGCTTTTAAATTATGCCCTTAGATTACCTAATAGCTCTGTACACCTTGTATATTATTGGCGTTGGTCGCTGCTATCATCTGTCTTCAGGAGAATATACAAATAATTCTTTAGAGGGACTTATAACGACAATCAAGTGTATACTTCGTTACAACCAGTTAAGTTAGAGTTTGGCGTTTGTGTAGCAAGCGTCCAAAAAACAACGCTTGCCTTGAAAAGTCCTGTCTGTAGCGGCTGGCTGATACAGCATTGCAAGGCCGTTTCAGTGTGTCCATAAATTTTTAAAGTTTCCTCACTCACAACTGGGATCTGCACTCCTCTTGAGCAAATCCTCCACAGACACCTGACAATCTGGAAATGCCAAAGGTGGGATTAAATCCGACTCTGCCAACACAAGCGGGCTAGCATAACACTCTGCCCCTGGCTCCGAAAACACATACAATCGACGGGCATTGATATCTAGAATCCAAATACTCCCTGATTCCTGACCGAGCGATCGCAAGCAGGGGCTTTCAATTCCCTGTTAGTTAAGTTAGATCGCTCCGTAGATGTTGCCCGCGTGGAAGAGTTATCTTGTTTGGACGAACGGCGGGCTGACTTGAATATTTACCGCGCACTATTGAGGCGCATCAAGAGTGAACTTGCTCTACTTTCTTGAGGTAAAAGCTGACGGCAAGAGCTTCTCTAAAATTGGAATTACGACTCGACTAATTGAGGAAGGGATAGCCGCAGTGCAGCGGGATGTGAGAGTCCATTACTCAGAGGTGGCCATCAACTTGCTGGGATTGTGGGAACACCGAGGGAATGGGGAACTGTACTTCAAACACCGCTACAAAGTGTTTAATTATCGCATCGAGAAACTGACGGAGTATTTCGTGTTTCTCAATGTCAAGCGCACCCTACGGGGTTTGTTTGAAATGGAAGCAAGAGTGCTCAGTAATGTTGAGCAGCAGGCGATCGGCTTGTGCTGGGTGATGTTGAGTTGGATGTGCGGGTTCGGGGTGAGTGCGATCGTCAAACAACAACCTAGACGAACGCCACCTCCGATTTCTAATTCAACTTCAGGGAAGTGCGGAGCGTTGTTGAATGCACCCAAAAGAATGGGGACGCTCTCATTTTTCGCTTGTCAGGAAGTACCGTTCTCCACAAAAGTTTTCAGCTTTGAAGCGTTGCGAACTGCATTTCCCTCTCCGTCGTTGTTGAAGTAGACGAACACGCTTCGCCCTTGGCTTTCCCACTCGTGGATGCGATCGGCCCACCAATGCAAATCATCATCCGAGTAGGAGCCGCCGTAGAGATTGTTGGGGTCGGGGCCGTGGAGGCGCACATAGACGAATGAACCCGTTGCGCGCAGGATACAGGGGAGGAGGGCCCCGCTCATCACGCAGTAAGCCGCTCCTTCGCGTTCTAGCAGCGAAAATACCTCTTCTGTGTGCCAGCTTGGGTGTCGGAATTCCACAGCTACTTTGATCCAGGAGGGCACCTGTTCTAGAAAGTAGGCTAGGCGGGCCAAATCGCAGGCGAACTGGGGAGGAAGCTGGACGAGCAGAATACCCAGTCGATCGCCCAGGCATTCAAGTCCCTCACTCATCCGTTCCAACCACTTTTCTGGCGAGTAAAGACGCTTGGAGTGCGTTAGACCGCGGGGCGCTTTTACGGTCATCAAAAATCCTTGGGGGAGGCGCTCTCGCCAGTTAGCAAAGGTAGTGTTTGGTGGCCAGCGGTAGTAGGTGCTATTAACTTCGACGGTTTGATAGTGCTGGATATAGCAATCGAGCCTAGAGCGAGGCGGTAGCTGGTGGGGATAAAGCACACCTTCCCAATGGTCGTAACTCCAGCCTGAAGTGCCGATGTGAACAATCGAATCGGGGTTCATTATCCCTTCCATGATTCGGATCTGGAAATCGCTACTAAACAAACAAAGTCCGCGCAGGCGGACTAAGAATATGATATTTGAAAACTGGATGCGATTGAATTAGTTGGATCGATCGCTGCTACCTAGATCTGTAGCTTTTTCTACTGCTGCCTGTGCCGGCGTAACTGCTTCGCCCACGTTATCTTTTACCGATTCTATAAATCTTTTGGTACTGGGGGCAATCGGTTGGTCGAGATTCAGCTTTTCTCGGATATTGTCAAGTACACCCGTGGCATCCTTCTCTGTATCGCTTGTTGGCTGCCGAGCGGGACGGGCAACTTCGTAAGACTTAGCTTCAGGGGTTAAAGATGTAGCGAGCGCTTGCATTTTGTTGCCCGACAATTCCAATTCGGAGCTAAAAATCAGCGCTATTCCTACAGCAAAGATTATTCCTACTCGCAGGCAAATTGTAACTAAGCGCGATGTAAACTTTTTCATTGAAAAACTCTGTTTTTTCTATGACGACTGTAATATACAATAATTGCTGTTGTTGGTTTGCAAATCTATCTAAAGATAGGACTTCGTGTCAATTTATTGCGTTAACGTTCACATAAATCAACCTCAACAAAAAAGTTTTGGGCGCTGCGGCGCCAACAGGCGATCGATCGCAACTAGGAACTCAAGAAAGGTACATTTACTACTTCCCCTGACACCGATCCGACTTGCACTTTCAGTCCTTCACCGCCCGCTTTTGTGCGGATGTAAGCAAGACCAAAAAAGCCCGATTCAGTTTCCGTAAAACTGGTGAGTTTGCCGACTTTTTCCTCTCCGATAGTGACGGTTGTTCCGGGTTCAACCGCACCGCTCAACTGCACGCCCCAAAGTTGCTGTTTGACTCCTTTGTAGGTGTTCAACCGGGCAATTGTTTCTTGACCGATGTAGCAGCCTTTGTCATAGGTAATCGTGTGTAAAAGGCGGGCTTCTAAGGGGTTGTAATCGTCTGTGAGTTCAAAATCGGGTGCGGGGCGTCCTTGTTCGATTCGCAGTTGTTCCCAAACTCGATCGCCCATCGGTACGGCCCCAGCTTTGACTAATTCCTTCCACAAGTTGGCTGCATCGCTTGCTGGCGCAATTAACGTGTATCCGGGAGTTGCTAAACCGCTACCAACCGCAACTCGAACCCCCCCTTCATCCCCCCCTTGGTAAGGGGGGGAAAGAGGGGGGGTTTTTATCAATTTGTGAGTAGCGTAAGGTTGATTTTCTAGTTCGGTAACTCCGATTTTTTCTAATAGGTGAGTGCTTTCTGGGCCGAGGAAACTGAAAGCAACAGTTGTATCGGTTAAATCTGTTAACTCGACGCGATCCATTGGGAAAATATAGCGATCGAGCAATTCCAGCAGTTGGCGGCGGCGGTTGGCTGAAACTAGCAGCAGTACGGCATCTTCTGTCGCGTAAGCGGTGGCGAGGTCGATCGTCCGGGCGGTGGAAGTCACGAAAACGGTGTCGCAACCTTGACCTGGTTTGAGTATATTGAAGTTATTGGTACTTTGATTGTGCAAGAACCGCAGTCGATCGCTATCTGAGATTTGAATGCGTCCCCAGTGAGTGCGATCGTACAAAGCCACACCTTGTTTAGTTGCCGCGAGCGCTTCTGCGTCGTTACCAAAACTCACTGGCACAATTTCTTTGGTTGTTAACTCTACAAAAGTAGCACCAGCCGCTGCTTGAATGTCGTGCAATTCTTGAATCATAAGATTTTGTTGACTGTTAACTGTTGGCTGTTGACTGATTAGTGTTGACTGATGACTGTTGACTGATGACTGTTGACTGATGACTGTTAACTGATGAGTGTTGACTGTTGACTGTTCGCTGTTGGCTGGAAAGCTCACCACTGACAACTGACAACTGTCAACTGACAACTGTCAACTGACTATTTGCCCAAATTGGCGAATATTTCTTGTATTAATTGGCTGGCTTTAGCATCAAGACGATTCCAATCTACGTCGCCAGTCTCATCATCAATCAAGCTAGTATCAATTACAACTTCTTGGCTTTGGATTTGACTGTGGGCGGGCTGGTAGTTGACAAAGCAGACTCGATAGCAAAGTTCCCAAATATCGACACATCTTTGCTCGCCTTGATTCTCTAAAATTAGTTGATAGCCCGGAATTGGAATCTGCACTTCTTGATAAGTGCCCGTCCAGACAGACCCCTCTAATTGTTTGCGGATGTTGTCGAGCACTCGGATCATCGCTGGCTGCATGAGCAGTTCAGCTTGCTGCCACGCGATCGGGCTAGTTATTTTAGGCTTCATATACACGGTTCTAAAAAAGAAAATCAATAAATTAATTTTCTAGCATTGGGTGTCAACTTTTGAGACATCCGCCACAGAATGTTAAATTTAGTCGTCACCCAATTCAACCCTCAACAGCAACAGCCGTTCTCGGCTTGAAGGCTAAAAACGGCTGAAACTGTTGATATTGAGTTATCGGATGGGTAATGTAGGATTTGAACCTACGGCATCCTGCGTGTAAAGCAGGCGCTCTACCACTGAGCTAATCACCCAATTGCACTCACCGGGATTTATCATATCACAGTAACTCAGAAAGATCAAGTAAAAAAAATCCTAAACTTTAAATGCCCTCTGGCCGCACCCACGATCAAATAACCATGTGGAGTTTGCCCTTGGTGGCAGCCCTCACCTTTGGCCAGACTCAGAGCAGCAACCTGACTTTGCTCGTTTCCGGCAGCTTCTTATTCGGCGGGCTGATGTTTGGCCCCGACTTGGATATCTACTCTTGCCAGTATCAGCGCTGGGGATGGTTCAAACCCATTTGGCTCCCATACCAAAAAAGCCTGCGCCACCGCTCTTTTTTGTCCCACGGCCCTCTAATCGGCACTGCTTTGCGAATCTTGTACCTCGCTATCTGGATCGCGGTTTTCGGAGTGCTGGGATTGGCAATTGCCGAAAAAGTCGGGAACTTAGGCGGGAATTGGCAGGATGTGGTTTTAAGTTATGGGCGATCGCTCTGGGAACACCACATCGAAATTTTAGCCGTTTACATCGGTCTAGAATTGGGCGCTATGAGCCACTATCTGAGCGATTGGGGGGGCTCTGCTTACAAAAGATTCAAAAAGAAAGGGTTGAGCGGGTTGCGCCCTCCTAAGAGAATTAAGAGACCCAAAATCAAAGCTCCCACTCGCACATCTAGCAAATCCATAGCAGAAGGAAGAAGGAAGAAGGAAGAAGGAAGAAGGAAGAAGTAAGAAGGAAGAAGGAAGAAGGAAGAAGGAAGAAGGAAGAAGTAAGAAGGAAGAAGGAAGAAGTAATAAAATTAATGGTTGGAGCCCTTAACAACGTTATAACCGTCTTGGCGGTTGATATAAAAGGTAAATTATTATGTCTAATTCTGAAAGTCGATCGCTCACAGCACTCAAAGAACTTATAGAAGTTGTGGCGAAATTGCGATCGCCAGACGGCGGATGTCCCTGGGATTTAGCCCAAACTCCCCAAACTCTAGTTCCTCACATCATAGAAGAAGCTTATGAAACCGCCGACGCGATTCGCAAAGGAGATAAAGATGCGATCGTCGAAGAATTGGGCGACTTACTGTTACAGGTAATTCTGCAAGCTCAAATTGCCAGCGAATCCAATCAGTTTACCTTCGCCGAAATCGCTGCGGGCATTACAGAAAAACTAATTCGGCGACATCCCCACGTCTTCGGCGATGTCGAACTCAACAGCGTCGATGAAGTAAACGAAAACTGGGAAAAAATCAAAGCAGCAGAAAAAGGCACGACTTCGGACAAGCCGCCAACTTTAGCCTCGAAAATGAGCCGTTATGCCAGCACTTTGCCGCCGATCGCCGCCGGGATGAAAATCTCTCAAAAAGCTGCAGAAGTGAGTTTTGATTGGGACAGTGTAGACGGCGTTTGGGAGAAATTTCACGAAGAAATGGCAGAATTTGAACACGCTCTCAAACACGAGGATAAGGCAGCGCAGCAGTCAGAATTGGGAGATATTATGTTTGTGTTGATTCAATTAGCTCGCTGGTACGATTTAGATCCGTCGGCTGCTTTGCAAGGAACAAACGATCGCTTCGTGCAGCGGTTTGCGAAGGTAGAGGCTGCGTGCGATCGACCTTTGTCAGATTATGCCCCAGAAGAGTTAGAATCTCTGTGGCAGCAAGCTAAAGCTTTAATAGCTAAACAAAAGGGCGATCGGTAATAACTCACTCCCGATCGCTATTGTTAAGAACAGGCAAGATGCCTGTTCCACAACAACTCAATATTTTGCTTGTGGGGTGGGCTTCTAGCCCGCACTATTGTTAAGAACAGGCAAGATGCCTGTTCCACAACAACTCAATATTTTGCTTGTGGGGTGGGCTTCTAGCCCGCCCTGAAAAGCTGATTAACCATACTGCCAGATGTCAGCAATCAATTACTCATAAAGCTCCGCATCGTTGTATGGGGGATGTTCGCACGCGATATATAAAGCATTTGTCGGTTCCAGGGCTTCCCCTGTCACCGGATCGATCGGCTTGAGGACAAAGCATAACAGAGAGAGCGATCGCCAATCCAAATTATCCAGCTTCCCGCGTTCGTAACGGTTGACTGTTGCGGCACTGATACCCACATCTTTGGGTACGGGTTGATTTGTAGCTGTGAACAGCGCCTCTTCATATCCCTTTGTTTTGAACTCTGTTTCGCTGACAGACCAACCTGTTGTCTGTCTTGCTGCTTTTAAAATCTTCCCCAAACGCATCCGCCCCGTTTCCGTGAAGCGAACGGGACGCAATTCCTGCTCTTTGTCTACCACAGCTTTGTTAGAGAGTCCTGACATTTTTCCCACCTACGTTAACTCTCAAACTAGCACAGCATCAATGATTGAGGGTTCACCAGCAACATCTGAGCTGAAGAAGTTTAAATTTACTCTTATTGCACTTGTGCAATAAGAGTCTGATATAGTAATATGTAATTGACACTAAACCGAACTTGCCTCTCAAGCCCTGAGTATACAGCCATGACAGCACTATTTCGCCGCATCCAACCCTCGAAAAAGCTCCGCATCACCATCAGGTCGATCGCCCAACTGCTCAAAATCAGCCAAAATCAAATTAAGCGAGTCGAATCTTGGGCTTTCGTGGTTTTTGTGCATCGGCGGGACAGAGGCGGACAATTTATCTCGTACCGCAGGCTGGAAGAATGGCAAAATGCGATCGCCCATCACATCCAAACCTGCCCCACCCTTGGAGAACTCTCGCAGCTCAAAACATCCATTCACTACGACAGCCGGAAATTCAAAAAACAATCTCTCCCAAAAACACTTGACTTTTTAAATCAAATGTGCATTGAAAGACAAGACGAACTCAACATCTGGGAAAGCTTAAACTGCATTGCTTCCTAGCAAAAATGAGGCAGATTTCCTTTCCAAAAACAGAAGCGAAACATTTGCGAGCAATTGCGAGATAAAATCACCCCAAAAATCACCCGCGAATGCTCCGCCACATTCATGAAAGCAATCACCAAAGCAATTAAGACATTGCTTGAGCGATATAATCAAAATAAGGAGCTGCTTCCTTAGCATCCTCCTGATTGAGCAAAGCCAAAGAAGCTTCCTTCAAACAGCGGATAGCTTCGACCATGCCAGGAACAGGAACGCCCAGAGAATTATACATTTCCCGAACGCCAATCAAACCGATGCTTTCGATCGGCTCTTTGTCACCCGCCAAGATACCGTAGGTAATCAGGCGCAAGTACCAGCCGTAGTCGCGCAGACACAAAGCCCGTTCGCGCTGGCCGTAAGCATTGCCGCCAGGAGAGATAAAATCAGGTCGTTTTTTCCAGAGTTTTTTACTAGCTTCTTCAACAATTTTCCTCTCACTGTCAGACAGCGCAGTAGCAATACGCACCCGCTGTTCTCCGGTTTTAAAAAAATCTTTGATGCTTTGAAGTTCGCCGGTACTGGGATAGCGAAGTTCGTCGTCGGCTTGGAGAATTAGTTGGCTAACTACGCTCATTGTTATTCAAAAAAATTGAGGATATTTGAGAGTAAGATTAATTGACATTCTCATCCCTTAAAGATGAGATTCTTGGTTGGGCGATTTACTTTGCTTCTAACATTTATCAACATTAGAAGTAGCGGGTAAATCTCCGCAAACGTTATGCTTGATGTTCAAGCCAGTTTCCCTGTGTTGCAGGGTACTGCGGGAAAAACTCAAAAACTGCGAGTGAGAGTTTTGATGTCGGCAGACACTTTGACCGTTTAACGAGTTTTTGCTAGCTCGCCCCAACAGCATATCGCACAGGCTCGATCGAGACAACTCACGGCAGGCTTGACTTGCAGGTTGAAGCTTGGCTTTAGCAGCAAGACGTTCAGCAGCAGGAATACAGCCTGCTATTGAGCTTGAGTGCGATGGCTTACGCCCCGCTTCGCTACGACTTATCTCAGGAAAGAGAGAGCGATATTGCATTACCACATTAAATCCTACCACGACTACTTGTGACCAAATCTAAATTCCCGACCCCAAACTCGACGAAATTGGCAAACCCTTGCCAGCAAGGTCAACTGATTGAGATAGAGATTACTGACTTGACAGACACCGGCGACGGAGTTGGTCGTTTTGGTGAGTTAGTAGTGTTTGTGCCCGATACCGTGACGGGCGATCGAGTCCTTGTTCGGCTCGTGCAAGTCAAATCCACCTATGCTACAGGTAAGCTGGACACACTTCTGGAAGCATCCGAACACCGCATCCGAGCTAACTGCATTGTCGCCGACAAGTGCGGTGGCTGTCAGTGGCAGCACGTAGATTATCAATATCAGCTTGCAGCCAAGCAAAATCAAATCATTCAAGCCTTAGAACGGATTGGCGGATTTAGCAATCCCCAAGTTGATGAAATTTTAACGGGAAAAATCGAGGGATTTTCCCAATTTTTGGGATACCGCAACAAAGCGACTTATCCCGTGGCAATATCTGCGACAGGTCAAGTCCAAGCAGGTTACTATCAAAAAAGCACCCACAAATTAGTCAATCTCAATCAGTGTCCGGTGCAAGACCCGCGCCTCAATCCTTTGTTAAAAGAGGTCAAAGAAGACATCCACTGGCGGGATTGGCAAGTCTACGACGAAAAGAAACATACGGGAGAATTGCGTCACTTGTCCTTGCGGATCGGACGGCGCACCGGCGAGATGCTGCTAACTTTAATAGTTCGCACTGGAGACTTGCCGGGAATCGAAGAGCAAGCATCAGAGTGGCTGAAACAATATCCTCAACTGGCCGGTGTTTGTTTGAATATAAATCCCGCTCAAACAAATGTGATTTTTGGTGCAGAAACTCGCTGCATTGCAGGTCGTTCTTATCTGCGAGAAAGCTTGGCTGGTTTGAAATTTCAGCTAAGAGCTGATACTTTTTTCCAAGTCAATACAGAGGCGGCTGAAGCTTTGTTAGAGGTAATTGTAGGGGAATTGAATTTGCAGGGAAACGAGGTTTTGGTTGACGCTTACTGCGGAATTGGTACTTTTACTTTACCCCTGGCAAAACAAGTAAAAATAGCCATTGGTTTAGAAGTGCAACCGGCGGCGATCGAACAAGCCAAATTAAATGGTGAGTTAAATGACGTGAGAAATGTCGATTTTCAGGCGGGAACTGTAGAGAGTTTGCTGCCTTCCTTGGGATTGACACCGGATATTGTGCTGTTAGATCCGCCGAGGAAAGGGTGCGATCGCGCGGTTTTAGAAGCTATCAAGGAAATCAAACCAAATCGCATTGTTTATGTTAGTTGCAAGCCGGCTACTTTGGCTCGCGACCTCAAGATTTTGTGCGAAAATGGGGATTATAAGTTAGCGCGAGTGCAGCCGGCGGATTTCTTTCCTCAGACTTCTCATGTTGAGTGTGTGGCTTTTTTGGTGCGGTAAATCAAAAGGGCGATCGAGCTTATTTGATTAAGTGTGAGATAGCATTTATTGCAGGTTAAATCTTTTGATGAGGTTCCTGATGCTTTTTACCTGATTAACTCGACAGAGAATGAAGATTAGGTATTTGTGGTTTGGGTTAGCGGCGATCGCCTGTTTCATGAGATTTTGATCGGTTCACAGCTTTTACTCAAAGAGTGTTCCTTGAATAGCCACGGGTAACTGTACAACAGATGTTTTCTCTTTCTTGCGGTGTTCTTGTGTGATTAGGTCAACCCCTTCTAATGTTGGGGGTCGCCAAAGTATTGAATCATCTGGGTCGTGGTCGCGCATCCGTTTCAATGCGGTGTCGCGACTATTCGTGGCATAGCAATAGCTACATCCAAAAACGCAGGTTTCATAAGCACCGATATCCACTGACTCAACACAACCACAATCCTGTCGAGTAGGAGCAGCCTTGAGACGACTTTCTCTATCAGGTCGCAGCATCCTAACTATATCAATATCAATGCAGTGGGCTTTTTCAATACTTTCTCCTGCCAGATTATCATCACAGCACGAATACAACTTAATTCCCCGTGCAGCGGCAATATCATGTAATTGCTGAAGCAGTTGGCGTTTCTCCTCTAGACAGGGGCGATCGAACTTTACGTTGTACTTTTGTGCCACTTTCCCTAAGTTGCGCTCTGTTTTGCCGTAGAAATCGACAAAAGAAAAGTAACAGCGCCGAGTGTAGCCTTCCAGGTGGCGACTGAGGAAGTCAAACTGCTCTATATGGAAAGAAGGTGGAGTCAAATCGCTAAGTACGATGGGGTCATATCGCCACTGGACTCGATCCGCAGAAAGACGCTGTGAAAGTTGCTTAAAAGTATCGATCGATACCGAAAGAGGCGGATTGCGGCTCTCTATTGCTTTTGGATAACCAATCATGGTGAAATGAAAATAGAAGCAGTAACCGCGATCGGTCAGAAAATCTAGGTGTGGCAGCAAAGGCTGGGGATTGCGAGTCCAAAACACAATAGCTAAGCAGTCTTCCGGTTGAAGTGAGACGCGGTATACTTGCCTGCTAAATGGGTTTATCCAATGGCAAAAACCTGCTCGAATGCGGTTGAGAAACCACCTCGAGTAGAAGGCTGGAATATCAGTTCGACGACTGGCACTGATAATTTTCATTTGACTTATGCGCTTGACACCTACAAGTATTATATCGCAAATTTGACAAAAAAATCAACAAATGCAAAACCATCGTTCTTTTCATCCTTATATTGCAGATGCCTATACTGCTGTACATCAATGGCTTGCAACTAACCCAGAAGTCAATGGATATCAAAATATAAGCTCTTACAAGCAGTGTGATGATAATAAAGAACCTTTCAAAAGTGCGGCAGCTCAATATAGCCTTTATTTTCCCACACACTATTTTAAAGTCATCCATACTCTAGAAAATATTATTACTCCCGAAAAGTTGCTGACTTGGCTTGACCAGAATCGAAATATTTGTTTTGTGGATGTTGGATGTGGTGCTGGAGCGGCTTCTATTGCTTTTGTGGAGATAATTTTACGTTTAAAAGAACAAGAAAAAATCACTCATCCACTCAATATTTATTGTCTAGGTATAGACGTTAATAAATGGACGTTGGCAATCTACAACCAATTGATTAAACAAGTAAAAAATCAAGTTATTAGCTCAAATATTAACTTGGAATTTAGTATATCACCCACAAGTATTAGAGAGGCATTTATTTCAGTAATACGTGATTTATCACAAAAGCGGGAACAATGGCAGCAACCGTTTTTGTGTCACGTTTTAATGATTCATTCTACAGTTGTCGATTTGCTTAGCAGTCAGCACAAACGTCAACAACAACAATATGAGGAATTAAAAAAATTAGGCATAGACTCAGATTTAATTGTTAGTAATTATGATGAGTACAGCAAAGAATATGCACTCGCCTATAAACAGTTATTTGAAGAAGTTCCAATAGATCGTTTATCTGTAGTTACGATTGGCACTGATCGAGACAAATTGACTGTTCAAAAAATGTCAGATGCACTTGCTCAAGGATTTAAGAGCAGTCATCATAATGTTGAGTCCAATTCACTTAGTAAAGAGATTCATCGAGTTTACTATGAAAACCCTATTGGCAGTTATTGGAGAAATATGAAAAATATTATAAAAGTGCCTAAACCTTCAGAGTTTTATGTCGATATCAGTACGATCGTCAGTGCCAAGTTGCAGCAAGATAACGACTGGCATCAAGTTATAAGTACAGAAAATATTGAACGGGCTTGGGTTCGCACGCGCAAATATCTTTTTGAAGAATCACTTTTTGATGAAGTGGAGATCCGCCTATTTGAAATAAATCTTGAAGGCAACATCAATCGACTACAAAAACAACTAATTGCTTACGTACAAGAAGAAGCACATAAAGAGGACTATATTCCCTATAATTTTGTAAAAAATTCATCAGATACCCGTCCTAAAGGTTTATCCAGAATGGAAGTTGAAATTCTGTCAACAGCAATTATTCAAAAATTAGGAAAAGAAGCATCGCGATTACAAGGAAATAGCTATGCTTATCGTTTAGCAGCACAAGGACAACGTGAAACTGAATATCTATATGCAAATTGGTTTACTGCATATAGCCGTTTTCTTTCAAACCTGCGAAGGAACGCACAAAAATACGAAAATGGTGTAGTAATCCGTGTTGACATTGAATCTTACTATACAAGAATTGTACAAGACAGTTTACTTGAGTTAACAAAAGATTTAACGGAAAGCGAGCGTATCCGTTGGTTACTTAAAATATTACTTTCAAAGCAATTGGAGGAGCATCAATTGGGTTACGGTATTACTCAGGGAAGTATTGGTTCTGCATTTTACGCTAACCTCTATTTAAAACCACTCGATCTAAGATTTGGTACTCAACCTAATGATAATGAGTGGAAGGTGATGTTTTCTAGATACCTTGATGACATGACCCTATTTGTACCCGATCCAGATGATGTCACCGCTGTTTTAGAAACACTTAATGACGAATTAGAAAAACTAGGTTTGAATCTCAATAATGAGAAGACAGAAATATACGATCGAGTTTCAGATTTTGTGGAAAGCATTAAAGAAGATGATTTGTTTGTAGAAGTGAACCTAGAATTTGATAAAGTAATGAACGGGTTATGGATTGGCAATTATCAGTACCGCAATGAGTTCGCAGGAGCTTATAGAAATAATGACTATCTGTGGCGACACCTGATGGATCAATATCAAAAGTGCCTTTGTCATATCAAAATTTATATCGAAGTCCCCGATTTGAGCAGAAGAATATATAAGTATTTATTTGACAGTAAAAAACGCTATAAAGATTTAAAAACAAAACTAGAATTAAATTTGCCACATCTACCATCTGACGATCGTGAAATGTCGATTGAAGAGTGGGCTTATGACTTTCACAAGTTAAACTCTGAGTGGATGGGAGAAAAAGATAGGTTAAGGACAAAATTAATCAATATATTTCGTGAAAGTTTGAAAGAAATAGAAGAAATACAAAAAATACCTAGCGATCGTGAAAAAATCAGGAGGCAAAGAACATTAAAAACATACATTCGCTTTGCAGTTAATAAGTTGCTTATACTTGGCTTCACAGAGATAGTAAGAGATATTGTTGAGATTTTATGTGAAAAACCGTGGGTTTTTCGCGAACCCTTACAAATTGTGGAAAGTCTAGCAATACAAGGTTATCTAGTTGAGCTTATGGAGGTAATAGCATATTATCAAAACCGAAGTATTAAAATGAGTGAATATATACGGGCTATCAGTCTTCGGGCAATACGTTTTTTACCCACAATTAATGAGTATGCTTGGGAAAAAGTGGTTGAATATTCAATAAATGGGACTTTAGTAGAGCGACTTATGGCAACAGAAACATGGTTGTGTTTGGCTTACAATAATCTGTGCGATGGTCTTGTACAAGATAGCCACATAGAGGCTGTGTCGATAGCTTTACACAGCGAACCGCTACCAACAGCTAGATTAAAGAAAAACTATTTGCTGATATTGGGGTTGTATAAGCGGGATGCCATTAGTGACGAGTCTGTTGATAATAATGATTATATGCTCTGCGAAGCTTATAAAATGGCATTAGAAGGAAGTATAGAAGATTTATTTGAAGATTACGAACCAAAAATAATCCGAGATAAGTATTATAGTGGTAAAGATCAGTCTAGTGGAGATGGTGAGGCTGAGCTATCTCCATTTAGTTAAAGAGTCTTGACAAGTAGAATAAATATTGTTTTTCAATTGTAACTAGAAGCGGGCACCCCTCTACTTCAATTCCTGGTATTCTATACATTTTATCTCTCACACTGAATTGCAATATTGAACTTTCTGTGAGTGAAAATATTGCTTCGCGGCGGGTGATGGCAAAAGTGGGAATGCAGTACAAACAGAAGGTGGATTGCTGGGGTGCAAACTCGATCCAGCCCGGGCGGAATCGGAGGGAGTCCAGAAGTATAGAATAGAGGTTGCGGAACCGGCACACCGCCCGATCGCTCGCCCCCAGCAATTTGTTACCCTAAAAATAGAATCTCCCCTCCCTCAACTCCCTCCCATGAACAACGCTTCTCCCCTGATTCAAACGATAACTCCAGAACGCTGGGCCGGGTTTAGTATGGACTTTATAGGGGCGGGTTACACGGGTTTGTTGGTCAAAAACGGCCGCGCCGTGCGTACCCTGAAATCCGGGCGGCATTTCAGCTTCGCCCTTCCCCTGCTGGAACAGTCTCAAATTGTCCTCGTAGACACCAAACTCCGCAATTTGGATGTACAGTCGCACGGAGATTTTTTATCTAAGGATCGATTTTTAATTGATGCCACCCTGACTGTTATTTATCAAGTGATAGATCCGAAACGAGTAGCTTTGGAATTGTCCGATCCTCTAGCTGTTTTAGCAAGTGCAGTTAAGGATTGTATGGGATTAGCGATCGCGCAAATACCCCTACAACAGCTTATCAGTCAAGGACGACTGTTGCTGCGCCAAAATTTGCTCGATCGCGTCCAAGATTTTTATACTCTGGGTTTTAACTTAGAAGACGTGCGAATTGGCGATGTCAGCTTTCCCGAAACCAACGGAGTTATTCGCCAAGTTGAGGGAATGAGTGCCCGACAGGAAGCAGAAAATGCCGCCGCCCTGCAAATGAGAATTGCCGAAGCAGGCCGTCCGATTGTTCCTCAATCTCCCGTACAGCAGTTAAACTTAATTTCAGGTAATTCTCCTGCGAGTCTTCCAGCTTCTGACACAGCAGCAGGGTTCGATCGAGATTTACAACGACTGACAGACCAACTTACTCAAAACAGTCTCCCTCCTGGGAGAAATCCTCCCCAACTTGCACCAACCGTACTCGCAAGCAGTGATCGCAAAACAACCGCATATTTAATCTACAAATTTTCTGGAGAGGCGATCGCCCTAACAGCCAATCCCTTTACAATTGGACGCGAACCAACCAACACTTTAGTATTACAAGATCCGCAAAGTTCGCGCTACCACGCTCAAATCCGCCGCGCCACTGACGAACTTGGCAAACAGCGGTATCAGCTTGTCGATAGCGGCAGTTCCAACGGCACTTTTGTGGGTGGGCAGAGGCTGGCTGCTAACGAGCCTTTTTGGCTGCCAAATGGCTGCGAAATTGCGATCGGCGACCAAAAATGGATCTTTCAAAATTCGTGAGTAATAGATGAAGATTTGTTTAAACAGCAGATAAACGCAGATGAATCCCATCAGCGTTCATCTGTGTTTATCTGCTGACATCTGTGATTGAAAAATCCCAATCTAAGTAACTTGCTTTAATGACGATATACAAGTAATAGATTCCTAATCTACCCTCAACAATATGAATGTTTTTTTAAACCGCAGATAAACGCAGATAAACGCAGATAAACACAGATAAACACAGATAAATTCTATCGGCTTTCATCGGTCAGGTTTCTGTAGGGGCGTTGTCAAGAGTCCCCGCCCTTTCAACACAGCTTGACAACTTCTCCCTCCCCAATTCCCTATACTCCCAGGTAGAAGTCTCTTGCCAACCCTAGGGGGGATATCTCCACAAGCATTTCGAGCGACAATTTGTCAAGATTGAAAATATAAGTAGAGGACAACCCCATGAACTTTTCTATACAATCTGTTTACAACTGGTACCGCGACACCCTCCGCAACCCCAAATACCGCTGGTGGATTATTCTGGGAACGCTGGCATATTTAATAAGCCCGATCGACATTGCCCCAGATTTCCTGCCAGTCATCGGACAAATTGACGATGTGGCAATTGCTGTCTTGCTGATTTCCGAAATTTCGCAAATGTCGATCGACTACTTTAAATCCCGCCAAACAGAGACAGCCTCAGCATCCGAAGCCACCGGTGCCCATTATTCTGAAGCCCAAGGCAGCACCGTTGACGTAGATGCAGTTTCTGTAAAATAATTGCCAAAAATAATCGAGCGCTAAAACCCCGACTTCTTCAAGAAATCGGGGTTTTTGTTTTTTAAATGCCAACTGCTCAGATCGTGCTCCAAAGCTGGTAATTTTAACTTTGACATCCTCACCGACCTAAAGGCACGGTGATTCCAAGAATCACTTCTTGAACCTTTCTGCTTCTTAGCAGCGGCCTCCACCCTCAAGGAGATTTGGTCTTATGCTCGCTCCACAGACTAACCCCGCAAGCCCTGCGGTTTTTACGTGTCGAATACCAAAAGGAATTCTTGTATACTATTTGATTCTGGCGGTGTTTACCATTGCCCCATCCTCTTTTCCCGGTCTACCGATTTTTCTTCCCCGTTGCAATTGTTGCAAGCTTTGGTGTTAGGGTTTATGTCTCCATCGTCACGGGTGGGTCATTGACCACTCAAATCATACCAGTAAAGCCGTCCTAAAAGGACGGGGTTTCTACCCAAATTTTCTGATAATCCATCTGTGTTAACAACAAATTTTTTTTAGAGATGAAGTTTAGCGAAATAGTACAAAAACTTAACTTAGCCACCAGTCGCACCCTCACAGCGTCGGTTGCTACCGATCCAGAAATTACAGGCGCGGCCCCAGTCGATGAAGCTGCACCCGGTACTATCAGTTACATAGAAGGTGCTAAATTTGCCGTTCATACAGCCACTACAAATGCTTCGGCTTTAATTTTACCCTTAGATGAAAGCCTCCAAGCTCAATGTGACGATCGCAACATTGCTTGGATTGCCGCACCAGATCCGCGATTGCTGTTTGCTGAAACGATCGCCATTTTCTATCAACCGTTTCGCCCAGCATCCGAAATTCATCCCTCCGCCGTCGTTCACCCCTCAGCAGAAATTGGTGAAAATGTCTATATCGGCCCCAACGTCGTTATTCAAGCAAAAGTCAAAATTGGCAGCAACGTTTGCATTCATCCAAATGTCGTAATTTACCCAGATGCGGAAATAGGCGAAGGCACTGTTTTACACGGTAATTGTGTCATTCACGAACGTACTCGCATCGGGGCAAATTGCGTGATTCACAGCGGTGCGGCGATCGGTTCCGAAGGTTTTGGGTTCGTGCCGACAGCCACAGGATGGGTGAAAATGGAGCAGTCTGGCTGCACGGTATTAGAAGAGGGCGTTGAGGTTGGGTGCAACAGCACGATCGACAGGCCCGCTGTCGGAGAAACCCGCATCGGCCAGAATACAAAAATCGACAACTTAGTACACGTAGGTCACGGCTGTCAAGTAGGGAAAAATTGCGCCTTTGCCGCTCACGTTGGCATGGCCGGCGGGGTAAGAATTGGCAACAATGTAATTTTGGCAGGCCAAGTGGGAATTGCCAATCAAGCCAAAATCGGAGATGGGGCGATCGCCACTGCTAAAGCCGGAATTCACAGCGACGTGCCCGCAGGTGCGATCGTGACGGGGGTTCCAGCAATTCCCCACAAACTATTTCTCAAAGCCGCAGCCGTCTACAACCGTTTGCCGGAAATGTACCAGTCTTTGAGGCAAATTCAGCGCAAGCTCGATCGGTAGTCAATTGGGAGTTGGCAGTAGTCAGTCGTCATTAGTTAACAGTCCACAGTCCACAGTCCACAGTCAACAGTTAACAGCCAACAGTCAACAGTATTATAGTTGCAACCCCTTAAATGTGGAATAGCATAAACAACCTGCGACTGCTGTCGCCGTCAATACCAGCAATTGTCAAAATAATCTTGTTTTTCTCAACTTGGATTGTTGTGTGGCTTCCTGCAGCGATTGTGCTGGCGATCGCCCTCAAATGGCATCCACCCCAACCCCTGGGAAACAAGAAACTACCTTTACTAGCTTCCCTATACGTGATCGTCCCCTTCATTTTATGGGCGACAATTTGGATTGAAAACACCTCTTTTGCCAATTGGGGTTGGGATTGGCAACCCGCAGTTTTGATGTCATTACTGCGGGGATTAGGATTAGGAATAATCAGCTTAGTAATTTTATTCGGTCTGCAATTAACCGCAGGCTGGATCGACATAAAAAAAAGCGAGACTTCCACCGAAACAGGCGAAAAAAAAATTAATTTTTGGGCTTTAATTTTTAACCATGCTAGTCTGCTGACTCTGTTATTAGGAATGTGGATTAGCGCCACAGAAGAGTTAATCTTTCGCGGCTGCTTGCAAACGATACTTCAGCAAGATTACTCAATGCTAATCGCAGCAGCGATCGCCAGTTTCATTTTCGCGATCGCCCACCTAATTTGGGCAGCCAAAGAAACTCTACCGCAACTGCCCGGATTGTGGCTGATGGGGATGGTTTTAACATTAGCCCGCATCGCCGACAATGGTAGTTTGGGATTGGCGATCGGCATTCACGCAGCTTGGATTTGGGGTATAACTACCGTAGATACAGAAGGCGCAATTAATCCGACAGGCCGCGCACCAGAATGGATTACAGGAATAGCAGCGAAACCGCTAGCAGGTGCAGCCGGCATTTTATTGCTACTAGCAACCGCAACCTTACTCTTCCTGACTCAAATCAGCGTTAATCAGGGCTAATCAGCTTAAATCAGCGGTAAAAATTCCGACATCAATCTAATCGTCGATCGATCGTCACAATCGAAACCGGATTCAGCGCATCAAAACGAGTTGAATTCCCCCCAGCCACAGAACGCGATAACTGCACTTGCACGATTCGGTAACTCCAGTGCGGTTCCCGGCGCACCCGATCGCCCATCCAGCTCAAAACAGTAGCAATATCCTCAAAAGCATCCAAAGCCAGCACGATCGAGCCTCCAGGAAGCAGCCGCAGGGCGCAAACGCCCAAAATTTTAGTCAACCCTCCGCCACTGCCGCCAATAAAAATCCGGTGCGGAGGACGCAAGCGGTGCAAAATTTCCGGGGCGGTTCCGTGAATCGAGAACACATTTTGCAGCCCAAAACGGCCGTAGTTGAACTCGATCGCAGAAGTACCAGAAACCGTTTGTTCGATCGCGTACACCTCAGACTGCGGGAATAAACGAGCAATTTCGATCGACACAGAACCGTTACCAGCACCCACATCCCAGACAACTTGTCCCGGTTGCAAAGCCAATTGTGCCAACACCAACACCCGCACTTCCCGTTCAACCGTCAAACCCGGCTTGTCGCCACAACCGATAAAAGCTGCATCCGGTATTCCCAACAAAGGCAACTTTTCCAAATCCAAAGGTTCTGCCCTCGGCGGGGGTTCCCGCAGCATCACAACCACGCTCAGGGGTGCAAAAGACTCTCCCAGCAAAGCTGACAGAGAACGCAGGCCCACCCGCTCGTCAGCAGCACCCAAATTCTCGCAAACCCAAAACTCGTAGCGTGTAGGCAAATCTAGAGCTTTGACCAAATTTGCCAGGGCCGCCGGAGTATGAGTTTCGTCGGCGAGCACCGCAATTTTCTCGACACCTAGTTTGAGTTTTGCCGTCAGTTCCTCAAAATAACGTCCTTGAGAGCCAACAAAATGAGCGTCTTGCCAAGGGATATGCAAGCGGTTAAAAGCCAACTGCACAGAACTGACATGGGGGTGAAAAGTCAATTCTTCTGCCGGCAATTGGGCAATTAACAACTTTCCCCAGCCGTAGAACAGCGGGTCACCGGCCACTAAAATTACGATCGGTTGAGTACGGGGTTCCACCGTCCCTGCAGAGGGTTCTAATTCGGGTTCAGTCGCCCACCAGCGCCGAATTTCCAGAATTGCTTCGGTCAAATCTTCCAACGCCCAGCGCTCTCCGTCGTGCTGGGGAAAATAGCTCAAATGGCGCTCGCTCCCTATTAGCAGAGCGGCCATTTCTACAACCTGCCGCGCCGATTCGCTCAGCCCAGCAGCTCCATCTAAACCTATACCAACGACGTGTACTGTCACTTTTTAAGCAAAAAGTAAAAAACCAGAATTACTGATTTTTCCTGGTTTTTCATAAATTTTTTCCTTGACTTTACTGTCAAACAAAAATAATTAAAGCATTTAATAGGCAATATCCTGACTCTTTTCACAGGGGAGAGGGGGAGAGGGGGCGAGAGAGTGGGAGAGTGGGAGATGGGGAGAGTGGGAGATGGAAAAAATCTTCACATCGATCCTCTTCCCTCTTCCCTCTTCCTTCTTCCTTCTTCCTTCTTCCTTCTTCCTTCTTCCCTCTTCCTTCGTTAAAACTCAAACACAGGCCAGTCCGGTTGCCGGAGGTAGGTGGTCATGTCGTCAAACTTCCGCAGTTCCACTCGGTTTACGGACAGTTCTTGCGGCGTGTCCAGCCATTGCTCGTTTAACTCTGACAGCAAAGCGCACAAGCGAGCGCGGTCAAGGTTCGGCCCGATGTCCCCAAAATAACCCAGAGTAATGTGTGCCGTAAAATGATATTGCTGTTCAATTCCCAAAGCCATTAAATCGGGATTTTGATAGATCGATCGGCGAAACTCCAGAATTTGCTTGTAAGAGTTTTCGTCCGTCGGTGCCAAACAAACACCCACAGCTCTAGTCATCACCATCAACCCCAGCACTATCCAGCGAATGGGAGCGCCGCCCGCCAAGGGTTTGCAGGCGGCAAAACGATCGGCCATGCGCGAGCGCAGTTGCTCCTCAAATTCGGGATTTTTATCAGAGGCATCTCGAAAAGCGCTGCTCCAAATCAAATCGGCTACGGTTAAATGGAAGCTATCAGGAGGCAGTGCCACGATCGCACCCTCCCCTATTTCCTGCAATAGCCGTTGTTGGCTCGAGTGCAAATTACTATAAAATGCAGCATTTTCTGCATCTTCCCCCGCAGGGGGCGTAATCACCGAATAACCTGGAAAAGGTACCGGATCTCTCCGGCCTGCTTCGTCGGGCTTAAATTTTGGAGATTCCTGAATGTGTTCCACCTGGGACTTGTAGGAGTCCAGCAGCGTCATTCGCGCCACCCGATTTACGTAAGCTTGATAAGTATCATCCAATCTTGATTTCCTCGCGGTGACATACTCCCACACCAAATTTTATATTATGGCGCGGGCTTCCAACAGCCCTATTCAGGATATGTTGGACAAGCCTCGCGTGCAACTGTGATTTTTTTGGCTACTGAGCGTTTTTCATGCAAATTTACCTGTTTTGGGGGGAAGACGACTTTGCGATGGCGCAAGCTGTGACAAGTTTGCGCCAAACAGTCCTCGACCCCAACTGGGCTAGTTTTAACTATGACAAGATTATTGCCGATTCCGCCGACGCTGTGGTCGAAGGGCTTGATCGAGCTTTAACGCCCCCCTTCGGTACCGGCAGCCGTTTTGTCTGGCTGGCAAACACGACTGTAACGCAGCAGTGCTCTCCAGAACTGTTAGCGCAATTTGAACGGACGCTGCCGGTGATTCCCCCTACCACCGTGTTGCTGCTGACATCCCTCAAAAAACCCGACAGCCGGCTCAAATCTACCAAGTTACTTGTCCAGCCCCCAGCCCAAGTGCGGGAATTTTCACCGATTCCGCCTTGGAATGACAAAGAATTAGCCCAGCGGGTGCGCCAAGTCGCGGGCGAAATGAACGTAAAATTGACAGCCACAGCGATCGAACTTTTGGCTCAATCCATTGGCAGCGATACCCGCCAGCTATACAGCGAACTCGAAAAATTGCTGCTGTTTGCGGGCAACCGCAGCCAACCTCTGAACCCGGAAGAAGTTGCCGCACTGGTGCACTGTCACGCCCAAAATACCTTCCAGCTAGCCGATGCGATTCGCGAGGGCAATACCTCCGCCGCTTTGGATTTATTGGCAGGCTTAACTGGCCGCAGCGAGCCTGGTTTGAGGATTGTCGCCGGCTTGACTGGTAAGTTTCGGATTTGGCTTTGGGTAAAGGCAATGATCCAAGCGGGCGATCGCGATGATAAAATTGCTCAAGCTCTAGATCTCGGCAATCCGAAACGAGTATACTATTTTCGGCAAGAAGTCAAGAACGCCAGCTTAGAAAAACTGCAAAAAAGTTTGCCTTTGCTGCTAGACTTAGAAGCTTCTTTGAAGCGGGGGCGGGAAGAAAACTCAACCCTGCAAACCAAAGTTATAGAACTTTCTAGCTTGTTTCGCTGATGCGCGACAGGGCACAGGAGCGGCGCTTTACTGTAAATTTTTACAACAAATTTCGATAGCGGCTATGTGCTTGATGCCGGATCGCGGCCCAAAAGGTCAATAGATACTAGAAATACTCTCAGAATGCCAAAGTAGAAGTTAATGTGGTAAATAAATATTGTCCGCCGAATGCCGATCGGTTAATATTATTTGCCGGCTCTCCACCCCCCCCCAAAAAAGAGCGCTACCCATGACACAACAGAACCCGCGGGAACTGCTCAAGCAAGGCGATCCAAACGCGATCGCATCTAGCATCAACCGTACACTCAAACCCAAAGGCATCAACGCCGATGTGACGCGGGACAACGGCTGCCTCCACATAATTCTGGAGGCAGACAAAGTACCGGATCAAATGGTATTGGTCGATTTCATCCGCACCGGCATGACGAAGCTGGGACTCGAATCAATTCACACTGTAAAAGTTTACGGGCGTCGAACAGGTGACGGATCGCCTGCGTGGGAAGATGAAATTGATCTGATGCCTGCCGAGCCCATGCCTTACCCCTTGGATAGTGGAATGCCTGACGACTCTGTAGGTTTAGATGATGTCGAGCCCGAAGGCGGAGACTATTATCAAGAAGGAGAATTCGATCGAGATGAGGACGAGGAAGACGAAGACGAAGACGAAGATCAAGCCCCGCCTCCGAAAAAACAATTTCCCAAATGGGTAATACCTGTGGGTATCTTAGTACCTCTGGCGGCGATCGCAGGGCTTTTCTTTACTAAAACTTTCCCATTCGGCGACTCTAACCCAGAACCCATCGCCTCCGAAGCTGCTTCCCCCTCCCCCCAACCCTCATCTCCCCCTTCTAAAGCCGCTGTATCCTCTCCAGCCGCATCTCCAGGCACCCCACAGGCAGCCTCCCCTGCACCAAAACCCGCTCCCACT
This sequence comes from Microcoleus sp. B3-D2, assembly GCF_036705345.1. Taxonomy (NCBI): domain Bacteria; kingdom Bacillati; phylum Cyanobacteriota; class Cyanophyceae; order Oscillatoriales; family Microcoleaceae; genus Microcoleus; species Microcoleus sp. B3-D2. Next base: position 148,032 of record NZ_JAUBUG010000001.1, on the reverse strand, counting down.
GCTGCTGCGCCAGCAAGCCCAGCTCCAGCTTCTCCTGCACCAAAAGCCGCCGCGCCTAAGCCTGACTCTTGGAGGGAAGCCGTTAACACAGCTCAGAAGGCAGCAATTTCGGCCCAGAAGGCTCAGTCTCAAAATGAGTGGATCGCAGTAGCAAGCGAGTGGCAGCAAGCGGTTAAGCTCATGAGAGCCGTACCGTCAACCAGCGCGAACTATCAAAAGGCTCAGCAAAAAGCGGCAGAGTATCAGGCTAATCTGATTGTTGCCAACCGCAGGGCGGCAGCAGCGCCTTAAGAGTTTTGAGTTTTGAGTTTTGAGTGGAATACTCGATGTGCTAAAAGTCAAAAGTCAAAAGCCAAAAGTAAAAAAAATTGTTTTTACTGAAAGCTTTCTTACTTTTGACTTTTTTCAATGTTATTTAAATTTCATTATTTAACTTGGCCTATTGCTTTAACTCCAAAAGCTGTAATTATTTTTCCTTCAATCGTTTTTAATCTCCTTCTAGTTTCATTTGGGAAACGTCCTACTCTGACGAGATGTTGCTCAACGAAATTGAAGCACAGCACGGGGTATGACCAGACCCAAACCAAGTGGTCCCGACAATACCGTAAGCCGCGCGATCGGGTATGTTGCAACTAGCACCGATCAGACACAAACACAGTCCGCAAAATTCGCTGTATGTAGGCGCAAAAAAAGTAGTCTTTGTAAGACTACTTTTGCATCCTATAATAAGTGCCAAGGAGCGCAGATGAAATAATTTCCACCGCTAAGCATGAGAACCCTTTCTCTACTTCGAGAAACTCTTCTAGTTACACGCTAGCTTGAACACTCGATGAACTCTGCATACTGATTTCTCCTGACTTCACAAATCCGTAGTAAAAAGCGACGGCAGCAGTAAGGGCATTGAGCCAGATATTATTTCCAAAAAGTGGTGTAAGCCCGAACAAGGTATTTGCAAATGGCAGCAATCCTAAGATTGCACCTGCTGCATAAAGGATAGCGAAGATGCGATTGAACACAATGGCTCCGCTTAAGCTAGTAAATGCCGCAATTCCCCAAACACCCACTAAAATGCCAATTGCATTATGAAAATAGTTGGTGGGGAATACCCCGAATATATAGCCAAAGCCTGGTACGGAGGTAAAGTTCTCAGAGGGAGTGAAAAAAGCAGGCACAAATCCAGCTACGCCCAGTAACAAGAAAAGGAGACCTAGACTCAGAGCACCGTAACGAATTGAGGAATTTGAAGATGTTGATGTTTGCATGGCAGTATTTTGATTTTCAAAAATTTTTCGTGTGGACTAAACAAGTGTTTTACTGCTGTTAGAGAAACACAAACAGCTTGTAACTGACCATTCAACTCCTAGCGAGCGAGGTGGAGTACATCTCGAAGAACGCTATAACCAGCCATATCCCAGAGAAGATAGGCGACAAAACCAAGCATTGCTAGACGACCGTTCCATAGCTCTTGCTGCGGGTTCCAACCAAAAATCCAGGCATTGCGATCGGCACCGTTATAAGCCGGAGTTATCGTAGGGACTGGATCAGTATTGATTGTTGAATTCTTCGTTGAAGTCTTCATAGTGGTGAGTAGTTTTTAATTATTCTGTTTCGATTTCATGGTATCGAGTATATTTACTGGTATGGTCTACCATTAGACTTAAATTCTCTCTATATCTAAAGATTGGATTGGTAAGGCTCAACTGTTAATAATGAGCATAAAAAAGTATCCTTGTTTACAGACAATATAGGCGAGGCAATCCCGAACTCTTACTCTTGATGATTGACTTCAGAATCGATTGGAAGTTTAATTGCGTCAGTATCGGGTAGCATTCCTTGAGCATCGCTAGCGGGTACGTCTGGATTGTTGTGAAGATTAACGACACCTTTTTCCGTCTGCTCGCCATCTGCCGAATAAGAGCCTGGAATGGTTGAAGATCCAACAGTTTTGGTCTCACCTGTTCCGTTGCGGATGAGAAATTGGAGGCGATGGGATGAGCGATCGCCTCTCCCTATGGGTTTGTGCTGGTTCCTGCGGTAATGTTGGCATCTAAAACAGCCCTTTCACCCGCATTTGGGGGTGCAAAAAGTTGAGCCTGTTGAGATGCGTTAACTTCTTGATTGGGTTCAAGTGCTTGATTAGGCATGGATACGTTACTCATTTCTAATTTCTCCGTAAATCTGTTAAACAATTACTGCGGTATCAATATCTAGCCTTCCACTTCCCCGGACTTCAGAACCTATCACCATCAGCCACAACAGCGGTGAAATACTTATCGAAAGCCAGAGTTTCCAGGCTTTTGCTTCAACCTGCATTCAACGTACTCAAGCTTAAACTCTTACTGAGCAATTCTTTTCTTCTTAACGCTATCTCGATTACCATTGTCACCTCATCCTACTGAGGACACAACCTATTATAAAGCCACTTTGAAAAAACGAATACAGTCGCCTTTGCTTTACGCTCCTACCTGAGAAGGACGTTGTAAAAAGCACGAGCTGTTAATATTATTAGGTAGAGCCAAGAGCCATCGTTATCTAACTTTTAATAACATTTCCGACTCATTATTTGGAATGCAAAATACTAGGAGAAAAGGAAATCGCGGCTACGCTAAGCCCCCTTACCCCTATGCGCTATCGCTAACGCGAGGCTAACGCCAACGCGCAGGCTTCGCCAACATGGAGGGGGCAGAAGTTGTTTAGCTTCTATTCAACAAAGGCTGCCGACCCAGGCAAAATTGAGTCCGCACAGGCGGGCTTGGTTTGGGGAGCATCGAGACTTCCAGTTTGTGGGCGATTTGCTACCGCCACGCGAGAGAGATTTTTTGAAATTCTTAATCGCCTGAAGAAGCAAGTTTGGATACCCTATCAAACGACTTATGAATATGAAAAAAATCGCCTCTAGGTTATAGTCGCCGATTACCTGAAAGCTAATCAACCAACCGTTATTTATTTTCATCTTTTCAGCTCAGCTTGCGATCGCAGTTTCTTGCCTTCCGGCATACCCCCGAAAACACCTTCCTTTTTTACCTTACAAGGAACGCTCACTATGGCTAATCGAGAACATTTTGCTTATCTAGTGCAAGATGTCATTTGCTCTCATTGGTGGCGGGATAAAAATTCACTTTTCACAACCGGAGAAGCAAGGGCATCATGCTGAAGCAGAAAACCGACATCGGTTCGCGATTAAGCAGAAGGCACCTACTTGGAATGTTTTTGGTAGGCATCACTGGGGCGATTGGATCGGCCTGTACCACCAACTCTATGGAGAGAATTACATCAATGAGAACAGACAAACCACAGAATCAGGATCAGGCATTTATAAACGGACGCCTGCTGGCACGACCAACGCAGCCTACGGGAACGGCACCAAGCGGTCTGCAACCGTTAGGACTTTCGACCAAGCGCGACGGACTCCTCTACGTGCCTAAAAATTACCAAGCTTCCCGACCCGCACCACTGGTGGTGATGCTGCACGGCGCAGGTGGCGACGCACGCGGCGGTCTGACTCCGTTCCAAAACCTCGCCGATGCCACTGGACTCATCCTGCTGGCACCTGCCTCGCGCCGCCAGACGTGGGATGTGCTCGTCGGTGGGTACGGCCCCGATATCGCCTTGATTGACCAGGCGCTGGCGCAGACGTTCACCCGCTACGCTGTAGACCCTACCTGCATTGCGATCGAGGGCTTCTCGGACGGGGCTTCCTATGCCCTAAGTGTCGGCATCACCAACGGCGACTTGTTCAGCCATGTCATAGCGTTCTCGCCGGGGTTTATGGCACCAGCTTCACAGGTTGGCGAACCGCGTCTGTTCATCTCGCACGGCACGCGAGACTCTGTTTTACCGATCGATCCTTGTAGCCGTAAGATAGTGCCACAGTTGCAGGGTGCTGGCTACGATGTGGTTTATCGGGAGTTCGACGGCCCCCACACAATTCCCCCTGCGATTATAGACTCCGCACTGGACTGGTTCACGGCGTAGCAGGCTATTCTCGTACAATCTAAATTTATCAACTCTCAATGAACACAAAAGGCACAGTAGGATTCGACATCATCGGCACCTGCTTCAGTTTGGACAAGCCCCGCCACAGATTGGTAGAGCTGGGTGCGCCCCCTCATGCTCTCGAACTCTGGTTTGCCCAAACCTTACGGGATGCCTTCGCCCTCTCCCATGCAGGCAGCTACCGGCCGCTCAAGGAAGTCCTAGAGGCAGAACTACCCCGGACGCTCAAGGTGTTGGGAATTGAGGCAGATGCCCAGATGCGATCGCATATAGTAAAAGCCTTCTCCGAACTTGAGCCGCAGCCAGAGGCTCTAGAAGCTTTTCGGCTTCTAACGACAGGAGGCTGGAAGCTAGTCGCCCTCACCAACGGCAGTGAGGACTCCACCCACAAGCTGCTGGAACGAGCCAATGCTCTTGAATACTTCGCCAGCATCTTCTCCTGTGATGCGATCGGGAAGACGAAGCCGCACCCGGATGTCTACGCCTTGGCGAAGCAAGATGTCGAGGGCGATGTCTGGATGGTTGCGGCTCATGCTTGGGATATTGCAGGTGCCGCCTGCGCTGGTTTGCGAACTGCTTTCATTAATAAGGAGGAGAAGGACTATCTCGGTGTTTACCCCCAACCAGAGATAATCGCTAGTGATTTGGTTGAAGCAGCGAACCAGATTGTGGAGGGATGACACGCTCCTTAAGGTGAATAAGGTTGGCTGAAGCTCGATATTCTGTGTTCGAGTATACCTGCCGGAAGTTTTGTCTATGACTACTTTGCAGAACGTTTTAGCGCGATCGCAAATCTTGTAGAATAGCTTAGTGGTAATATATGTATGTCGAGAATTGCGATCACATAGCGTCTCCATGAGAATCGTTTGGCGTGGACAGCATCAATTCCCTCTAATTCTTGTTGTAAGACAACCCGGTAGAGGAAGGGGGATAAGCAGCGAGAATCTCCATAACAAGAGTTCGGCAGATTAAAGGGCATCACGTAGCTATAGTTAGAGTTATGAATAACTTCAGTGAAAAGTTGAGAGAGTTTCTTGAAAAAAAGCCACTTTACTCATGGCAAAAGTTTGAATTGCCCGAATATTTGACAGAGTTTACTAACTTGTTCCAGATTGAAATGGAGTGTCCTACTTGTAAGCGAAGTAGACCATTCTCTGATCGAGAAAGTGATAATCGTCCTCGCTATCCTGGGACAACACTAGAATCCAGCCTCTATTCATTTGGGTTCAAGTGCGATAGTTGTTTTTCCAGTGAATATACTTTTTTCATTGAGGTAGATATAGAAAACGGCAAGATTAGAAAAGTTGGTCAAAGTCCTGCTTGGTCAATCAATCTTGACAAAGATATCGAGAGGTTTCTGGAAGATGATTCAGAATTTTTTAAGAAAGCCTTGATCTGTGAATCTCAAGGCTATGGCATTGCCGCATTTTCTTATTACAGAAGAGTTGTAGAAAACTCTATCGGAAAAATCCTTGAAAATCTTCGTTCTATTCTTGCAATGCAAGGCTCCTCATCAGAGAATATAGAACAAATTGATAGAGCTTTAAAGGGAATTGTAATGGATGAAAGAATTAAGATCGCTAAAGATGCAATTCCGAATAGCTTAAGACCAAATGGGATGAATCCTTTAGCAATAATTTACGACACATTGAGTGCGGGAATTCACAGACTTCCTGAAGAGGAGTGTCTAAAGAACTCCGAATATATACGGGTTGCATTGTCCTATCTAATCAAAACACTTAGTCGGCAGAATGAAGAGCAAAGAGCATTTCTTGAGGCCACAAAGAGTCTCAATGACTTTAACAGTAAGTCTAGTTAATCCGATGGAAAAATCTGCCTAACAATTGGTTGGCAGTGCATCTCCAATCTTATAGGCTGCGTTGCTCTTGCATGACATATCAGTCGATTCGATCTATTCGATCACGTTCGCATCAGTTGCTGAATGCGCTGTGGCTCCTCTCCCAGCCAATCTAGATTCTGGGCAGTGCTGTCGAAAATTGATGAAGTTTTGAATGGCTCAAACTCGCCGCGTGATGCCGCTTCTGCCGTTTTTGCTAACAGCGATCGCACCTGCTCGTCATTCATTGGCTGGAACGTCCGCACCGCCTCAAACGCTTGATCGAGAATCTCCATGCTGTCAATTCCCGTAATCACAACCGATGTAGGTAGATTCAGCGCATAGTGCAGACACTCAATTGGCGTTACCGTATTTGACCGTAACAAAATCCCGTTTGCCATGCTTTTCATGCCAAGAATGCCGATGTCCTGTTTAACCAGTTCTGGCACAACCAGCTTCGCAAAGCTTCGGTAGTGTGCATCCATCACATTCAGCGGCAACTGAGCTGCATCAAATTTAAACCCATAACTAGCTGCAACTTCCAGCATATGCAGATGAATCTGGGGGTCTTTGTGTCCGGTGAAGCCAATATATCGGAGTTTGCCAGCTTCCCGCGCCTCAATTAAGGCGGCATTTGCCCCTTCTGGATCGAAAACTCGATGCGGGTCCTCGAACCGGAGAATTTCGTGGTGCTGGACGAGATCGATGCAATCAACTTGCAGGCGTTGCAGTGATTCGTCTAGCTGTCTTGCGGCTTCTTTCTTGGAGCGACCGTCAATTTTAGTCATCAGGAATACTTTGTCTCGGTAGCCCTCGCGGAGAGCTTTCCCCATGCGAATCTCGCTGGCTCCACCGTTGTAATCCCAACTGTTATCCATAAAAGTGATGCCGCGGTCGATCGCAGTGCGAACAATCCGGATACCCAGTTGCTCATCCACATACTTCAATCCGATGTGCCAACCACCCAATCCGATCGCAGAAACTTTCTCTCCTGTGCTGCCAAGAGTTCGGTATACCATTTCTGAGTTTGACGTACTTTGTGACATCTGTTCTCCTTGTTTTGCAGCTATTGCTTTTGTATTAACAGTATTGGACGATCGCGCCGATCGCCTAGCGTCTTATGTAGCAGAATCGCGCACTTTCGGCTCACCCATCCTCACCGTCGGACACAGACGATCCGTAGCTCGATCGCTCAGGGATTCGATCGCCATCCGGTTGCTCTGGGCCCCCCATCTCATTGTTTTGCCGTGCGGCTTTGTCACTCAAAGAGGTTAACAGCGAAGGCGATAAAGATGAGTGGCTGTCTTTTCCAAAAGCGCGTTCAGTACCAATGCCACCTGTTCCAGGTAACAACCGATTAAACCAACCGATCGCAGTGGTAGAAAGCCCTGGAAAAAGAGCATAGAGTCTGGCACTAAACCAAGTCCAAAGTGGCACAATTACCTCTGCATCACCCCGTCGAAATCCCGCAATGGTCTCACGAGCAACCTTTTCGGCACTCGTCGAGATCAAGGGCAACGAATCAGCAATGCTGAACCAGGTAAACTCCTTGCGGTGCTGACCTTTGAACATAGCGTGGTCTATCACGCCTGTGCGGATGAAACCCGGACATACCGTTGTGACAGCAATCCCGTCCTTTGCCAGTTCTGTCCGCATCCCTTCCGAGAAACCCGTTAAGGCAAATTTGCTGGCGCAATACGCCAACATATGCGGAGAAACTACCTTGCCGCCGATCGAAGAAATATTAACGATGCGTCCCGCCTGTCGTTGACGCATTTCTGGGAAAACCGCATAAGTAGTGTATAGCGGTGCCCAGAAATGCAGCTTCATCAAATCGTCGTAGTCCTCCATCGTCAATACGTCCATTGGCCCCACAAGGTCGGTGCCTGCGTTGTTAATGAGGATGTCGATCTGACCGAAGCGATCGCGCACCTGCTGCACCATCTGGTCAACCTGGGAGCGATCGGTGACATCACAGGGAACAGTCAGCACCTCTCCACCGCACTGCTCCAGCTCCACACGCGCCCTTTCGAGTTCTGCGCGATCGCGGGCACAAATTGCCAAACGCGCTCCTTGCTGCACCAACTGGCGTGCCATAACCAAACCAAGTCCGCGAGAACCACCCGTAAGCAGCACCGTCTTGCCTGTGAGATCGTATTGACGTTCGCGCCACGATCGCACCACCCAAAGCACGACGAGCAAAGCGGCCACGCCAACTGCAAAAAGAATAAGAGGATTCTGATTATCTATATAGGAATTCATGGTTACAACTCAAATGCTGATGTATGGTGAAGCGCAATCTACCCTATTACCTGAACCTGATATAGCAATCCTTAATCATTTGTGAATTTCTTACTCCCTCCCCTTGCTAAGGGGAGGGTTGGGGTGGGGTAAAAAATTTACGACTCATGTAGGATTGCTATATGATAGTTATTGTTAATTTTAAAGGTATTTTAAACTACAATTTTTTATTGGTAAAGCGCTGGCAGTTCAATTTCCTCAGCGACTTATTTCTATCCCTTTAAAATTAGCAATACCTATCTACCTCTTCGGTTTAAGTTGTTAGCCAGACTTTTTTATTCTCAACAGAAGTTTCCCTCAAAGGGGAACTTCTGTTGAGAAGCTGCTGTTATGGCGATCGCGGTTGGCTAGAGAGTGGGAGCTAAAAAGCTATTCTCTTATTGCCCAATCAGCTCCCCTCTCAATAAAAGCCATGCAGCCGCTTACCAGGCAATGCTTTGTCTTGTAATGAGAGGCTTGGCTGTTATTGCAATTAGGCTGCCATTTCTTGCTGAATCTTGCTCTTGGCAGCTTTGAATTCGGTTGCCATTTGCTCTTTTTGCTCGTCGCTGCAATTCTTGTCAATCGCCGCAAACATCGTGGATTCTTCTTGACGAATGTGGTCGCCAACCGCCTCCATCAGGTCTTTAATTCTCGATCTAAACTCGTCGGCATTAGTGGAGTCCATAGCCTTAATTTCATCGAGCACCTGCTTCATTTGCGCTTGCTCATCGTACAGCTCTTGAGTGTTGTCATCACCGTAGAACGATCGAATTTTGGGATAGACGACTTCTTCTTCAGCTTGAGCGTGTACCAACAAATCTTTGTAGAGTTGCCCGAAATACTCTTGGAGCTTTTGAGGGTCTTTAGTAGCTCCGATTTCGGTAAAGATGGTATTCTCCTTGTTATGATCCAGCCGGATGAGGGTCTGGATGTTCATATCTTGTTTGTCAGTGTTTTGAGTGGCTATGCTGCCAACTACACCCGACAATGCAGCAATCCCATCTTGCACCCGTGCCCAGAGTCCCTGGTCAGCGTCTTTACCAGTCATTTCCCGGACACCCACCAGTTCGAGCATTCCTTTGAGTTGTTCTTGGTGAGCGCGACCCTCAAAGTTGACGGTATTCAAAGGGCCAATTGCCACTTCAATATCAGCTCCAACCTTCTGAGCGGCTTTGTGAATAATGATTCCACTCATGGCTTGACCATGCTTCATCAGTTCGTGGTGCATGAGTTTCTGATAATACGTAAACTCATCGCCGGACATCATCTTCTCAAACTGCGGAATAAATATCTTGGTCGCAGCACTAGGTTCAGCTTGAATCCCGTATTGGACGATCACCGTCTCTATAATGCCCAGGTTTTTCTGGTCATCCTCAAGCATATTCTGGAGACGCTTGCGAACATCTTCATCAGGGCAGGCATCTATTAGCTTTTGATCGTTCGAGATAATTAAATTTTGAAACGCTTTCAAGTCCGCCAATCTTTCGCCGATCGCAAGCCGTTTTGTATCGTCTAACGTTGTAACCATGTTTAGTTATCCTCGGTTAAATAATCTGATTGATATTTGTTGCTATCCTGTTGCTCAGGCGATTTGGGTTCGGCATTATTTGCAAATAAGGCAGTGTCTCGACCACCTTATCTGCTGAGCTACCTTTCATCTGCATCACAAATTTGCGCGATTTTCAAGAATCTTTTTAACGGGAGTCAGTCCCTTGATTTGGACTTCCAACAACCTTGGGAGCCGCTCCAGGAGCTTCAGGTTCACTACCGGGACTAACGTCAGTACCGGATTGTTGGCCGGTCATGCGATATCTCTCATCCAGTGGAGTTTCACCCTCTTCTGTGGTCGGTATACTTGTTTGGGTTCCCGGATTATCTTGAGGGTCATATTTTGCATCATCTTGCCGAGTATCTGGAGGATTCTGTGATGTCATGATTTGCACTTGTTTTTGACCTTACTATACAAGGCTATCATTCAGTTTCAAGTAGGTGTTCTATCCTTAGACATGACTCGTTCTACCACTAATTCTAGAGGAAGTCTTGAGGGAGAAAAATTAGACAAAATATGTATGTTGCACAAAATATGTATGGGCAATCATTCTCCATCGGGCTTAACATTTGCTGTACGCCCAACACCGCTGTAGAAAATCATCCGTACTTTTCCCCGCTGTATCGATTACCGTGTGTTGCCCTGTGCTTCGGTGTCCCGATCGCGGCGTCCCAGCAGGGTGCCAACAGCGGTAAGAACCTCCGGCACTGCCAGTACAATGGAGGCGATCGAGCAAACCGTCGCAACTTGGCAGTATTCACAAAACGCTTTGTTCTCGCTCCATTCCTCACGAGCTAACTCGACATTGGTCACTCCGTCCAACACCAGCTTGATACCCATTGCAATGGGTAGCAAAGGATTGCGCCTAGCGCGGTCTAGACCACCAGCAGCAGCTAGCCAAGCAGTGATGGCATAATTAGCCACCATTATTGGCCCGTCGGGTGAGTTGAATTTGTTGTAAGCTTGACACTCCTCGACCTGAAGGTACGAGGATTCTTGGATCACTCAGTCAACTTGCTCGTTGGCGTCACCACCAAAGAGTAGAGATTGTTCTGTCCCCAAGCGTTTATTTCGGCGTGCCCCGCCGTATTTAAAGAAATTCCTGCCTGCTTCAATCCTTTCCTCACAATGTTAATTCCCGCATTGTGATCGCGATCTAACGTTGTACCACAATTACAAATATGAGTGCGAGTTGACAGCTTTTTTTTAACCAAGTTGCCACAATTTGAACACTGTTGAGAAGTGTACTGAGGATTGACAGCAATTACCGTTTTTCCGTACACCTTCCCAAAATATTCCAGCCATTGAGCAAACTGTGACCACGCTGCATCACTAATTGATTTAGCAAGCTTATGATTCTTGACCATATTCTTAACCTGAAGTTCTTCGTAGGCTACAAAATCGTTAGATTTTACCGCGCACAACGCCGTCTTAATGGCGAAGTCTTTACGCTGCCTCGTGACCTTCAGGTGCTTTCTTCCTAACTTATTGATCGCTTTCTTCCGATTACCAGAGCCTTTCTTTTTTCTAGAAACTCGTCTCTGCAATCTTTTTAAAGCTTTTGCGCTTTTTCGGAGATACCTAGGGTTGGCAACCGTTTCGCCATCGCTATCGGTGTAGAAATGGTTTAGTCCTACGTCTATTCCGATAGCTTTCCCAGTGAGAACAAGCTCCTCTTTTCGCTCCACGTTGATACAGAATTGGGCGTAGTATCCGTCAGTACGACGCACAATTCTGATTCTTTTTATCTCATTGGGTGCATAAAAATGCAGCTCCCTACTACCGATTAGTTTAAACTTTCCCGCTGCGAAACCGTCTTTAAGAGTCAAACACCTTTTGTCGGCAGAAAGCGCCCAACCCGAAGTTTTGTATTCGACGGATCTAGTATGTTTTTTAAACTGTGGGTAGCCCTTTTTTCCTGGTTGCTTAGCTTTGCAATTAGCGAAAAAACGTTGGATAGCAAAAATGGCACGTTCTGCCGAAGCTTGACGTGCCATTGAATTAAGCTTGCCTGCCCATTCAAACTCTTTTGCCATGACGGCACATTGTTTGTATAGGTCAACAAGCTTAATTCCTTGATTGTCCATCCAATATCTAAGAGTTTTATTTCTGACAAATTGAGCTGTTCTGATCATCTCGTCGATGACCTGATATTGCTCTGCTTTGCCTTTTAATTTAAACTCTAAGACTATCATGCGATTAGTTTACCACACCTGCAAATACTTTTCTCGTTTATGCGTTTACTCCATAAATTTTTACAACAAGAAAGAGAATTAAAGCCGTCCTAGAAGGACGGGGCTTTAGACCCAAGTTTTTGGTAATTAGAAGCGTCAACGCGGTCTGCATTGAAAAGCTTTTGTCCCGGCGGATCTGGTAGGTGATTAACGATCCGACTCTGGTAGAGTGTCACGGCTTGTCCCATCGAACCCCCAAGCATAGATAAGCCGATAATCCATCGCCGACGGTCATGTGAGGGTTCTTTCCTTGACGCAGCTCCTCACTCAGTTGTTTGGGGTCCATAAAGCGCAATCCTCAATAAAAACGTATGCGTTAACGGTCACATCAGCCATACACGAAGCGTTTCAATGAAAATGAATAGGATAGGCACTAGGAACCCAATTCAACGACGCGATCGTCCTGCGCTGAAAGTGTATAGATTTCCCATCATTTTATGGATTCAGTTTGATGCCTACCACTTACCTAAGAGGTACTTGTAAATAAAGCGCTGTATTTCAAGCTCTTGTATAGAAAAGCTTCAACTCGGTTAATATTATGTCCCTTCTTTAGGTAGACCCTTAGACAAAGTAACAGGATTAAAGTTTAGTAGAGGCCTTTGTAGTGAATAAAATCCTTTTATGGAAAAATGAAGAAGAAATTTTTGTATCGGCTTAATAAGTAGGGGGAGCACTTCTTCTAGTTGCCAAGACAAGCCCAAGGGATGAAGAGATGTAGATTTAATGGTGGATACTCTGGGCAACATTCCCGGCGACTTCCTGAATTGGGAGTTCTTGATGTTGAAGCCTTTTCAGTTAGGAGTTCAGAAGTATATTGACCTTCTGGAGAACATCTATTTTGAAAGCAAACTAATCAATTTTCTCCGGATGGAAAAGTGGCTTTTTGATAGTCCCGACCAAGCTGGAGAGGCTTACCGACAGTTCATGAAAGATTTCTCTCAGGGAAAAAAACTGATTCAAGGTCAGGTTGAGATTGGCAACAAGCGAGTGGATCTGGGAAACATCCGCATCCCGATTTTGAACATTTACGCCGAGCAAGATCCTCTCCTCCAGCATCTTCCTTAGCTCTTAAGACATATATTGCTAGCGAAGACTACACCTTGCGCTCCTTCCCAGTTGGGCACATCGGGATCTACGTCAGCAATAAAGTGCAGCGAAACCTTCCTCCAAACTATCGTCGATTGGCTTAAGGCGCGATCGGAGAAAAACCCATGCTGGTGTTCTGCCTCACCACGATGCCTTCGTTTGCTGCGATCGCCCACTTAGGTGCGTGCAAACGGGTGTTAAATTTTGGCAACTCTGTTCCTTCTACACAACCTAGCTTAACGTTAATATCCATCTAGGAGTAGACAAAAACAGAGCTTCATTGATGCTATTCTCTGAGCATCTATAAAGATAAGCAGTCCCATACTTAAAACGTAATTCAACACCCCGAACTCAGCACGCTAGGGGGGTGTTAATTAAAACAAACATTGAACGGCAAGACTACGTTAGCTAACAAAGAGAGAGGCTGTATGGCTCAAACAAAGAACGATTCAGAAATCTTGCCGGAGGATTTTAGTGACCCATCGGCAGATAACGCCTTAATCGAGCCGAAACAAGACCGATTAGGATATGCACCCTTCGCCAAACATCTTGCAGACAGTATTTGCCAAATGAACTTTCCTGAAGGGTTCGTTATTGCAATTTACGGTTCCTCAGGTTTTGGCAAATCCACACTATTGAACTTTTTAACGTACTATCTCGAACAAAAGCCCGAGAGCGAGCAACCTATTATTGTCCCTTTTAATCCCTGGTTATTTTCTGGCGGCGAAGACATCACAAGGCGCTTTATTGGTCAATTACAGACTGTTTTGAGCCAATTTAAAACTGTCTCCAAAGGCATCCTAGGTCGAATAACTAATCTGGCTAAAGCAGTTTCTGAAATTCCTATTCCTTACGCTCAAGCTAGTAAGGCACTTGTAAAATTATTTGACGATAAAGAGAAGGAGACTTCGGACTTAAAAGAAGAAGTCGAAGATACACTAGAAAAGCAGCATCCGCGAATCGTAGTAACCATTGACGATATTGACAGGCTCTCCGCTGAAGAGATTAGTCAATTATTTTATCTTATTAAATCAATTCCCAACTTTACTAACGTTGTCTATTTGCTCGTTTTCGATCAAGAAGTTGTCATCAAAACCCTCACAGATAAACAACCTTTACCCGGAGACACCTACCTAAATCAGATTGTTCAAGCTTCTTTTGAGTTACCTCTTCCAGATAAAACCTCACTCCGCAAGCTACTTTTTGAAAAACTCAATGGCATACTGACTGACGCACCAAAGCCACTACTCAATCAAAATCGCTGGGGCAATGTTTATTTACAAGGGATAGACCACTTTATTACCAACCCTCGCGACATTACTCGTCTAACCAACCTCTTAACCGTGACATACCCAGCGGTGAAAAGTGAAGTGAACCCTGTTGATTTTATTGCTATTGAGTCCCTGCGAGCCTTTCGCCCAACGATCTATGACATAATCCGCAAAAATCCTAAATTCTTTGCGGGAAATGTGGATGCGGAGGGTTCTCTAATTCCGACCTGGGACGAAATTAAAGATTTTCATTATTCGTGGCTGGCTCCGTTTGAAGATGAAGATAAAGAACCAATCAAACGGCTGCTATTGCACCTTTTTCCTAAATTAGAAGGTGTTTGGTATAATACCTATCCCCCTGCCCAAGACGAGTCAATATGGGGCAAGCAATTACGTATTTGCAGCTTAGATATATTTCCCAACTACTTCCGTTTAGTCTTAACACAAGATGAATTCTCGGATGCTGAGATAAAAACAATTTTTGCCTTGGCAAAAGATGCAAAGGCATTTGGTAAAAATCTTGTAGAACTTGCTCATCAAAAACGCTCTGATGGCACGACGCAAATTCGGGCATTTCTTGAACGGCTTGAGGATTACCCTGAAAAAGAAATTCCTACCGATTGCATTCCTTCAATTGTGAAAGCTTTGTTTGATGTCGGCGACCAGCTTTTGCCTCCGGAAGACGAACCGCATGGAATGTTTGATTTTGGCAATGACATTAGAATTGAACGCCTGCTCTCACAACTGTTGCATCGAATTGACGAACAAGCACGGTTTGAAACCTTGAAAGAGGCAATATCAAACGGTAACGCCTTATCCATAATTGTGCGCGAAGTAGCAGCCTTGGGTCAGGAACAAGGTAAGTATGGACCAGAGGAATTTATCCCCGCAGAGGAATGGCTCCAGAGTGTAGAACACCTTAAAGAACTTGAAGGAATAGCCTTGAAACGGCTGCGAGATGCTGCACAACAAAACTCCCTACTGCAATCCCCAAAGCTATCTGAAAATTTACACTATTGGCAAAGTTGGGCAGGAGAAGAGGAAGTCAAGCAATGGGTTGAAAAGATTATTGAGGATGACGAAGGGCTAGTTAATTTCTTGGAGAATTTGCTGCCAAAAGATTTTAGTGAGGATGGGTCAAACGAAACTCCCAGAACAGGCTACAAACTTGACCTTTACTGGCTCGAACCCTATCTCGAACCATCCGCTATCGTTGAGCGAATGAGGAGTCTCGGTGAAACGAGCGAGTTAACAGAAGATCGGAAAAATGCGATCGCCCAATTTATCCAAGAATATGAGATGCACCAGCAGGGACAAGGCTCGGATTAGGCAAGGATTTAGGCGGTCGAATAGCAGCGCTAGAGCCTCGATCCGGTAATCAAAATGGTGTGGAGGGTATGACGCAACTGACTGGCGACGAACGTTAGAAACTCATCGTTCAGAGAAGCAACCAGGGCGAGGCCAAAAATTTATTGCTATTCCTTTGCTTCAATCAGCTTGGTTGGGTGCCTGACTGGGAATAGGCCGCGAATTAGCTGACTCACAGGCACCGAGCGCTGCTCGTGAACAAACACCAAGGGCAGCAGGGCAAACAGCCGCAGGACGGCTGAGAGAGCAAATGCCATTGGCAAACCACCAAAATGAGTCAGACTCGCGACATAGCTACCAACAGTGATTCCGATCGCCCCAGTGATTCCAGGAACCGCCGCCGCAATAGCAAAATAAATCGACTGATTGCGTAGCGGTGTCACCGACATCATCAGATTGCCACTGCACAGGTCAATCGCTGCCCAAGTCCCCCCGGCCACTATATGCAACAAGGGGAACCACACCCAAAGGAAAAAGGGAGTAGTTCCAGCTTCTAGCCACAGTAGAGGCGTCAGAGCCACCAAGACTCCCACAGTTATCATCACGGGGCGATTACCAATCCGGTCAGCCAGTCTGCCCCAGAACATCAGCATCAGTAAGTTAGCACCAGCTCCCAAGCTGTTATAGAGCGTTACCACACTGACATCTAGGTGGAGATCCCCCAGCAAGTAGAGGTTAAAGAAGGGAGCGCTCATGTTAACCGCAAAGCTCCAGAAGCCTGCGTAAAGAAGAAACCTCAAAAAATTGGCATCCTTGAAGAAGCTAAAAACTGTCTCCCAAGGTGACAGGTGGTCTGTATCCGAATCGGTGACCTGTAAAAGCTTTGGATTCACATCAGTCATCCAGAAGTGAAAGCCCAGACTGATTATCCCCAGCACGATTCCCAGAACCAACACCGCACCGAAGCCAGAGAGCGAGCCACCGGGCCACTTCGATACTGCTAGACCCAGAAGCGGCACAGCGATGAGATTGGTTAAGGTCACAACACTATTGCGAAAGCCAAAATACCGCCCCCGCAATCGGTCTGGTACTAACACAGCCATCCAGCTAAAAAAGGAAGCACGGCCCAAAGCTTCCATGATATTAGTCACCCAGATAATTGCCAGTGTCAACAGCACCAACTGATCTCCAGCCATACGAGATGAGCCCACCAACCAAATCCCTGGCACAACCAGCAACCACAGCAGCCGCGACGAGCCAAAAATCAACAGGGAATACCAATTGCGGCTGTTCGTGCGGTCTCCCAGATAGGCTCCCAGGGGTTGCAGCAAATTGGTTAGCTGAGGAATTGAGGCGAGCAAACCAATTTCTACTGTACTGGCACCGAGATCCAGCAAGAAATTACTAAGCAAGGCGCCGCCAATGATACTGGAAAAGACTGTAGCGAAGCCTCCTTCGGTAGTTAATGCCTTAAGGCTTGTCCGAATTTCTCGCTTGGAAATTTTTTGAGGCGGCTTTGGAGGAAATACCGTCTCTGATAATGCCCTATTCTCTTGTTCGACTTTTAATACTAAATCTTTCTCGGTGTGTTGAAAATCTTCAACTATTACTCCTTGGAAGTTTAGTAATCCTGTCAGTAGAGGATTCATGAGGGTTCTTGGTAATATCCGCTACATTAACATATGATAAGCAGAAAACCAATGCTTATTTCGTTTTTCGCCACATCCCCACTAGGATAGATATGTTGAAAAGCTTTTGTAATAAGCAATTATACTTAATTATAGTTGAATTTTCAGAAATGGTACCAGGCGGCTCTTGTCCCCGCAGTAGTTCATTGCAATGAACTATGAATAAAAATCCCTCCCCGTTCCGGGGGAGGGTTCGTCAATTCGCCATCTCAAGACTAAGTGGATGAGCTTGCAGGTGGACCTTCATCCTCAAGTTCTTCTATTAATGGTAATGCTTTCAAAGTGGTGCGTCCTGCTTGAATAGCCGCTGCTTGACGCTTGAGTGTTGGGATCAGGACTCGCATTAGCTCACTCACACGCACAGAGCGCTGCTCGTGAACCAACACCAATGGCAGGAGGGCCAACACCCGCAGGACGGCTGAGAGAGCAAACACCGTTGGCAAGCCTCCAAAATCAGTCAGAGTCGCGACATAGCCACCAACCGTGATTCCGATCGCCCCAGTGATTCCAGGAACCGCCGCCGCAATAGCAAAATAAAGCGACTGATTGCGTAACGGCGTCACCGACATCATCAGATTGCCACTGCACAGGTCAATCGCTGCCCAAGTCGCGCCGCCCACTATATGCAACAAGGGGAACCAAGCCCAAAGGAAAAATGGAGAGGTTCCAGCTTCTAGCCACAGCAGAGGCGTCAGAGCCACCAAGATTCCGACAGTTATCATCAGCGGGCGATTGCCAATCCGGTCAGCCAATTTGCCCCAGAACATTAGCATCAGTAAGTTAGCCCCAGCTCCCAAGCTGTTATAGAGCGTTACCACGCTGACATCTAGGTTGAGGTCCCCCAGCAAGTAGAGGTTAAAGAAGGGAGCGCTGATGTTAACCGCAAAGCTCCACAAGCCAGAGTAAAGCAGAAACCTCAAAAAATTGGCATCCTTGAAGAAGCTAAAAACTTTCTTCAAGGGCGAGCCGTGGTCTGTATCCGAATCGGCGGCGTGTACTAGCTGCGGGTTGACATCGGTTATCGAGAACTGAAAGATCAGACTGAGTATTGCGAACACAACTCCCACAACCAAGACCACACCGAAGCCAGAGAGCGAACCACCCGGCCACTTCGATACCGCTAGACCCAGCAGCGGCACGCCGATGAGATTGGTTAAGGTCACCACACTATTGCGAAAGCCAAAATACCGCCCCCGCAATCGGTCTGGTACTAACACAGCCATCCAGCTAAGAAAGGAAGCACGGCCCAAAGCTTCCATGAAATTACTCAGGCAGATAATTGCCAATGTCAACAGCACCAACTGGCGCGGCTGCATACGAGATGATCCCACCAACCAAATCCCAGGCACAATCAGCAACCACGGCAGCCGCGACGAGCCGAAAATCAACAGGGAATACCAGTGGCGGCTCTTGATGCGGTCTCCCAGATAGGCTCCCAGCGGTTGCAGCAAATTGGTTACCTGAGGAATTGAGGCGAGCAGACCAATTTCCACTGTACTGGCACCGAGATCTAGCAAGAAATTACTAAGCAACGCGCCGCCAATAATACTGTAAAACACCGTAGCAAACGCACCTTCGGTAGTTAATGCCTTGAGGCTTTTCCGAATTTCTGCCTTGGGAATTTTAAGATGCGGGTTTGCAGTAAATAGCGGCTCTGATAATGCTTTATGGTCTGGGGTGTCCTCAATAACCAGAGGGGTCAGAGGACTCGTTTCTACTAAAATGCTATCTTCGTGTGGACTGAGCATATTATCTAGGCAATATTTAAAGACTTAATCGGAACTACCTTACTGCTTTGATCTGAGTGCCTTTCTAAAGACAAATGTCCTAAAAAATGCTTTATTTAAATCCTGCAATGGCAACCCCTTACCTGCTGAGCGTCAATTAGTAAACGCCATAAAGTATTCCAGAAATATAACCACAACCTGTCCCAAACAGTCAGGTTTTTTTATACAGAATTTATATAAAAAACTCTATATTTTAGTATAGTAGAACTTTAATAAAAAGTTTACAAAAATTTTTATAGATAATTATTGTTTTTTGTAAACAAATTTTAACCTTTCAGTTACAATATTTGGTTAAATTATTTTACAGTTAATCCTTAGAGGGTATTTCTCAAGATAGAGTTGTTAACTCTGAGGATGGTGCAGATATGCTAGCTCTAAGGTTCTTGGAGTTAGAAGTTGAGCTCGTAGATTTCAACTCGACTGAAATTTCCTAGAGTGACTTCATCTTCAAGCGGAAGAATTTTTAATGAGGATTTTAAGGAGTAGGCTCGATTGAAGCCAATAAATGTACAGGTGGTTGCCGTTGTTGGGTTTGGAGGGGCATCGGACTTGAGGTAATCATCAGCTTGGTTTCAGGAAGGAGGGGCAAAAGGAAGGGGTTGTCTCTGCTAGCACTGAGGTGGGGCTAAATTCTTTGGTGGGCGAGATTTGTATCTCTGGCGGTGAGGCAACCCCTTTCGTTTCAAGATAGGTCGATCGCCCTAGCAGTACATTCCATTAGCTAGAGGAGAGGAAATGGATCGCAGCTTAGGATGTTTAATAAAACAGGAAATTTTCTAGGGAACGATGAGCTTATTACTAATAGATATGGATGGTACGCTCCGTGAACCGCTCAGCGGACAACAATACTTCCAACATCCCAAAGATCAACGCATTATTGAAGGTGCCCAGATTGCCCTTGGCGCCTACAAAGAGGATTGGATTATTGTCGGCATCACCAACCAAGGTGGAGTTGCCGCCGGTCATAAGTCTATGCAAGAGTGCATCCAGGAACAGCAATACACGCTTGAGTTATTCCCAGAGTTGAGAGAGATCTACTTCTGCCCCGACTTTGAGGGTAAAAAGTGTTTCCGCGTCACTGGCCACAATGTTCATAACCACAGCCAAACTAAGTGGTCCCGACATTACCGCAAACCGCGATCGGGTATGTTGCAACTAGCAATGGTCAGACACAAACACACCCCGCAAAATTCGCTGTATGTGGGCGATCGCCCCGAAGATGAACAAGCGGCGCAACGAGCAGGTATACCTTTTCAATGGGCATGGGACTGGATCGAGCAACATCAAGAGGCGATCGTCCCCAACCTTACAGAAGTATAGTAATGGATAGGATAGTCATGGAACGAGAGATTACAGATAGCAACGGCATTACCTGGGTATGTATTCAAGCCTATTCTGGGATTTCCCACAATGCAGAAAACCAGGATGCGGCTCAGGTTAAAGGACAAGAAGATAGGTACTGGGTAGTCTGTACGCCTAGTGGTGGCGCAAAGTCAGTGCGGCTCAAGCTTCAGGGCGAATGGGAAAAATCCTACTCTGATGAGATGTTGCTCAATGAAATTCAAGCACAGCAGGGGGTATGACCACAGCAAAATCAAGTGGTCTGGACAATACCGTAAACCGCGATCGGGTATGCTGCAACGAGCAATGTCCGAGACAAACACACCCCGCAAAATTCGCTCTATGTGGGCGCAAAAAAAGTAGTCATTGTAAGACTATTTTTGCATCCTAAAATAAGTGCCAAGGAGCGCAGATAAAATAATTTCCAGCCGTAAGCATGAGAACCATTTCTCTACTTGGCGAAAGTCTTCTAGTTACACGCTAGCTTGAGCACTCCATGAACTCTGCATACAGTCAGGCGTTGGTACTTTTATTTGAGAACCCAATACAGATTCATCAGGTCTAATCGGAATTTCACTGATAATATCATCACCTTGAAACCGGAAAAATGGATGGGGCAGTAGCTCGATAGTCAGGTATAAATCTCCCCTAGCTTGCGAGAAGGGACTGGGACGACCCTTACCCTTGACACGGATGCGGCCTCCGGGTTTGGCCCCTGGTGGAATTCGCACATTAATCGTTAATAGGCGTGGCTGTGTCAGGGGAGAGTATTACTCCGGGTCTACCAGTTACGTGCCGTATTTTTAACAATTTTTGCAGACCGCCAGCACTATATTGTTTTAACCATCTATTTACAGTGATTCTCTTTACACCTCGCAGGTTCACTACATCTGTAAAGCTTTGGTTATATCCAGCCTTTAACCAATCTCGGTGTCTGAATTTGTGGTCGATTAATTATAGTTCACGGGCCGACGACAAAATTATTTTTAACTCCTCTGGGGTTAAATCAATTTTTTCTTGGTAGTTTACGTGCATAAAATATTTCTCCAACTCTCAGCGTCCTTGTAGTATTATTTTGGGGAACAGACATTAAAATTCATTTATTTACCTAATTTTTTTTCTGCCGACCTACTTAGATGTATATAGCCATCCTAAATCATTTGTGAATTTCTTACTCCCTCCCCTTGATAAGGGGAGGGTTGGGGTGGGGTCAAAAATTTACGACACCTGCAAGGATTGCTATATACAGCGAGCCAGATGCTGGCATTCCTTCCTCTAAAAGTAAAATTCACTGAACAAACACAGCAACAACCCGGTTTCTTTGATAAACCGGGTTGCTAAACACAGAGCTTGGTTTAAATCTGTTCTTCCCCTTGATTAAAATGCTGAATTCCTTGATTTTCCTCTAGGCTACCAATAGCCTCTTTGGGAATATTGAGGATGCCTGTAAACGAATTTTGGCTTACTTTCAAAGCTTGTTCCTTATTTTTGTACTCGGCTAGTTCGCGCTGTAAGTTGTCAATTTTCTGTTGAAAAAGAGCGGATTGTCTTAGCATTTTTTGTTCTGAAAAATCCAGCATTTCCATTAAATTGGCAACTTGATATTCCAGTAATTGGGTTTCGGCTAAATTGTTATTAGTAACAAAATTTTTAGGATTTTTTGAATAGTCAAAAACACTTAGTTCGCCGGGGATGGACAATGCTGTTTTTACACTAAGTGCCAAATCTTTAAACATTTCAGCCGTGCTTGGGGGAATTTTAACTTTCAGGAACATCACTACCGCAAACAAACTTCCTGACGGCAGAAGTCCCCCAAATCCCAAGACAGACTTGACTTGGTAGGGGATAATTAAGGAATTTTGCTCAGGAATAAAGGGGCTGCCTTTTGCTTCTGATACGTGAAAAATATTTAATACTGCGGGTTCTAATTGCAGGAACCTTTCTCGCTCAATTCCGAGGAATGTAGGAATATCTAAACCAAACTGCCGGATTATTTCCGAAATCGCCGGCATTTGAGCCACTAATTTGGTGCTAACTAATGGAATAGCTGTATGTTCTGCTGCTGTGTGCCGAGAATTCCACTGCGGTTGTGTGCCGGCTGCTGCTAGCAGAGTCCAACATTTCATGTCGGCGGCGGGGGAATTGCCCTTCATCAAGCGGCGGGCGGATTGTTGCAATGAGTCTTCTAATTCCCCGTAGGGATGAGTTTTGAACAAACGCACTAAGGCACAGCTATTTTCTCCAGTTTGCGAATCGCAAAAATGTCGGTAAATATAGTTAACAATCTTCTGGCTGCTGGCTTCCATACTAGCAGTATTTCTACCTAAGTGGCGCAGGACTAAGCTGCATTTAGCCATGTCTTGCGGGGTAAATAAGGTAATATCGTACATTAAAAAATGCTCTCCAAGAGCTCAAACACTCTTGTTCATTTATCGTTAAGGCCGCTACGGCATCCGGAATCCTACTGAGAGTTTTGAACAAAGTGTTAGTTAAAATATTTATAAAATTGGCCCGCAAAATGCAGCAGTTGTATGGCTGGATACAGAAATTAAGATTAAAGAAAAAAAATCTATCCCCTAGGATAGGCCACAAGGACAGAAAAGCCGATGTTTAATTTTTAAAAGGGTTTTTTACGAAAACTCCCCCAGAGGAATTAAAAAAACGGGGTTTTTCACCGGATATGCCTCGCGTTTTACATGGCATTTTCGTAGATAAAAGTCGGTTTCTGGGTAAGCCATGTTCACCGAAATCCTAGAAACTCAAGCTGCAATTTTTGTGGCGGGCGATCGCAGGCCGATTTATCAAAAATTGGTACAATTTCATCAGTCTTGGACGCAGAAACCGGGTTTGCTTACAGAGAAAAAACCCGGTTTCTTGGGTATTGGTAAGTAGATGCTGTGTTCCAAACTTTTAACCACCCCAAACAACTCTACTCAGCAGGTTGAGACTTTGCTTCCAGGGCATCTTTAGCAGACAATCCCTGATCTTGAACGCCAAAATACCACAAACTAGCAGCAGCTTCGGCACGAGTCACTGATTTCTTCGGCTGAAACAGAGTAGTAAAACCAAAAACGCGGCGAATATTCGCCAAATCTCCATTGTTAAAATCAGCTAAAACTGCCCGCGATGCCTGGGAATCAATCTTAGAAGCATCTTGAAAACCCCACTTTTCTTTCACTCCGTCAATGTTAGCTGTGGGCAAAACTTGACGAGTGTCTAAAGGTACTTTCCAAAGAATCATTGTTTCGCGAGTTAAAGGTGCATCCGGGCGAAATTTCACATCTTTAGTTTCTCCCGAAAGCGAACTCGGAATTACACCTGCTTCTGCTAAACCTTGAATTGCTGAAAAATCCGGGTCAGTTTTGGGTATGTCAGAAAAGGCAGGTTCGCTAGAGTCTACTGCTAATCTAATTTGTTTGGCTTGACGGCTAGCATAAATCTGATTGTTAGCTGCTACTAACCAGCGGGCGTATTCGCGGCGAGTGACAATTTTGTTGGGTTTGGCCAAAGTGCCGGCTGTTTCTAAATTAGCACTTTCTGCAGATCGCACTTTCAGCACTTCCAACTGACTTAAATCAGCAACATACTGCCGCAACTGTTGAGGAATTTCGGTGTCTTGTTGGCTAACTTGTGCTGATTTTGGCGAGGGGGATGGCGTTGGAGTAGTTCCCTCTGAATTAGATGGAGTTGGTGAAGCGGTTGGAGATGCGCTAGACTCGGAATTGTTAGGTTGGGGACTGGCGGCAATCTCGGGGCTTTCTTTGCTGTAGTCGATCGCAAATTCTGTAGAACCCCCTACTTTCTGAGTAGGAGAAAGCGACACAGTTACCCGTAAATTATCTCGCGTTGCTACTAAAGAACCTTGTCCCTCGGCGGTGGGGCGGCTGACTATTTCCCAGTTGCGACGCCCAAACTCTGTGGAGTAAAAGTTCTGAACCGAATTAACAGGATCTGTGCTTTCCCAGCGCAGCCGCACATTTTTTTGCGACGGATCGGTTTGCCCACCAACTTCGATTAACTCAGCATTAGGATAGAGTGGAATCTCTGTCGGGAAATCGGGAGGAAGTTTGGCGGTAGAGTTTGTCTCAATTGCTGTTGCCCGTGGCGGGGAAGAGAAAACTACTGGGTTTTGTTTTAATTTTGGATCGGCGGCTAAAGCTTCTTCGAGGGCCTTGCTGTTGGGGCTGTTTGCACAAGCTGTGACAGCAGCCAGCAGACATACAGCCAGCCAAGTATTTACAGCAGCGAGTATATTGGTTTTATTGGTTTTAGTGATTTTAGATCGCCTTGAAGAGTTGCCTCGCCGTTGAGTAAATATAATATTCAACATAAATCGCCCCTTTGCAGATATATTTCTAGGCTAGCGCAGATCGATCGGGCATATATAATTTTTACCCAAATGAAATTTTTGTATTTACTTCTAGTTACTGCTACATTACTTTCATACCCGGTCAAGTTTGCCCGTCCCGCTGCATCTCAACCAGCCCCGCTGCGGGCAGAAATTCAGACGCCCGAGTGGCAGCCATTTTGCTCGGCGATGGGCCAGTTTGCGATCGATATGCCGGGAACTCCTAAAATTAATTCAGAAATTTTTTCAAATCAAATTATTGCTCATACATACCGATCGAACTTAAAAAACAAAGAATCTTATTTGCTTCAATACTTTGACCTAGATTTTCGCCTGACGAACAATAATATCAATAATATCAGAATTACTTTAAATAATGCCGTTGATCTTTTCGTCGTGGCAGCGAATGCTAAAGTCTTGCAAGTGCGGGATATTTCCCTCGGAGGCTATCCGGGAAAAGAATTTGAGTTTCAGCCGCTTTCCCCCACTGAACCTGTAGGTGTAGGTCAAGTTTTTTTGGTGGAAACCCGCGTTTACGGCCTGGTTGCCACTACCCCAGAACCAGAAAATGCTCAAAAATTTCTCGACTCTTTTCGTTTGTTTTGAAGCAGGAAATTTTACACTGAGTAGTGTACGGTATTTAACGGATTTCAGGGATGGATATTGAGTGAACCGAGAAAATTGAAAAATTAGTTGGGAGTAGCGCTCAAATTTATTAATAAAACTTACGCTTTTAAACTTGGTGTATAGGAAAATATTAGCTTTAGTAACTAAAAATTTCGGAATCAACCGGGTTTCTGAGGAATAGTGCGTGCCCGACTAATTAAGTTGAATTAGCTCTAAGACCTTATTTTGTTTTTTGTACTCTATCTAACGACATAGATAAATTTTACACCCGTGGAGCGATGTAGATACTTGCTGAACTTTATATATTTGATATAAGGATTTGTAAATCCAATAAGAAACCAACGCAGAAAGCAGAAACAAAGACAGAAACAAAGATTCTGTCTTGCTTAATCTGGCTCCTAAATCTGGCTCAACGAAGTCAGACTCATCGAAAGCTTACCCGGACGGTATTAACCTATTATGAACAAACTAACACCAATTCTCCTCAGCGGCCTCCTATTATTTGGAGCTGCTGCTTGCAGCGAAGGGGCTAAAACTAGCTCTGATGCTCCTAATTCAGCCACAGAAAATACCAGTAGCCCGCCCCCAGCCGATACAGTTCAAAAAACTCAGGGTGACGCCACTAGCGAGATTCGCAAAAACCAAGCAAATTCTGATATCAGGGCCAGAGAACAGCGCAACAATGTGACGGGCGGCGATGCAATCAGAGCTGATGGCGACCTGCAAAGTGAAGTGCGCTCCAAGTTAGAAGTAAACATCACTAAAGGTGCGCTAACTGTTGAGGCAAAAGATGGCCTTGTCACCGTAGGCGGCACAGTTCCCAATCAAACTGATTTAGCTAAAATTGAGCCACTAGCTAAAGAGATTAAGGGTGTCAAAGAGGTGAATGTTACGGCTGTTGTCGCCCCCGCTGCATCGGCATCGCCTAGCAGCAATCAATAAATTAAAAAGAAGAAGTCCGAGGGAAACAAGGAAGAACGATGTAGCGATCTAGGAGAGAAGTCTGAGGGAAGAGGGTAAAGTTGGGCATTGTAAGATTGCTTTGGGAGCGGCTCACAACGATTAGGTGACTCTCTAGAGAAAGCGGGGTTTTAAGTTAAAGGGTGTAAATTGAATTTAAAATTAACGCACTCAAAACTCGCGCAATACCTGCAACTTCCCCTTCCCCATTAGCGATTTTTCAGCCCGGATAATTAGTGGGAAACCAACCTGAAGAGAGAGCGGGAAGTTATTCCCAGCGACCGATGAAAATTGTTGGAAAAAAATGAATAAATGTGATTGATGGCAGAGCATAAATTCTGTGGTTGTGTAAAAGTAGTATATTCTCAAGGAGAAAAAAAATGGCTTTAGGTCAACACAAGCGAGCTGTAGGAGCATTTTCTAATTACCGAGATACGGAACTAGCCCTGATGGAGCTGCAAAGTACCGGGTTTCCGATGAATAAAGTTTCGGTAGTTGGGGAAAATCTCGATAGCAGCGAAATTGCGGGCGCTAGCACTGGTACTGGTAAGGGTACCGACGACAAAGCGGGCGGCGGCGCAAAAGCAGGCGCGACAGCGGGAGTCGTGACAGGCGGTTTGATTGGGTTGCTCGGAAGCATTGGAGCGCTGGCGATTCCGGGAGTTGGCCCGGTGATGGCGGGGGGCGCGCTCGCAACTCTGCTGGCAGATACTGTTGTCGGAGGCGCGATTGGGGCAGCAGCAGGCGGTTTGGTAGGCGGTTTGGTCGGTTTGGGAGTCCCCGAAGCAAAAGCTAAAGGTTATAACGATCGCGTCTCGCGCGGAGAATATTTGGTATTCGTAGAAGGAACAGATGCCGAACTCGCCACAGCCGAAGGAATTATGAGCGTGCGGGGCATTCAGGATTGGGGCATTTACGATGTGCCGGCAGAGACCGGCCGCAGAGCTTCGGGCAGCCAGAAGCGCGCCGTGGGAGTATTTTCAACCCGCCGCGAGACGGAACACGCACTGGGAGAACTTAGAACTGCCGGTTTCGACATGAATCGGGTTTCGGTCATCGCTAAGGATGCTGACTCGAAAGGGGAGATCGCAGGCATTGACGTGCACGACAGCACAGACAACAAATCCGATGAAGGAGCCACAAAAGGCGCCCTCACAGGTGGCACTTTGGGCGGTTTGACAGGCTTGTTGGTAGGTCTGGGTCTAGTGGCCATTCCGGGAATCGGGCCGATTATGCTGGCAGGAGCCTCAGCTACGGCGATCGCCACTACACTAGCCGGTACGGCTTTGGGTGCAGCAGCAGGCGGCTTGATCGGAGCTTTAGTCGGTATGGGAATTCCCGAAGAGGAAGCTAGAGCATACAACGATCGCGTGGCAAGGGGAGATTACTTGGTACTGGTTGACGGCAGCGAAGCAGAAGTCGCTAGAGCTGAAACCATTTTGAGCCGCGGAGGCATTCAGCATTGGAACACCTACGACTATACTCCCAGCGTCGATAACGCTCGGGCTGATTACGGCGCTCCCGGCACTCCGGGCGCTGATACTACCGCTGGTATTTACGATCCCACTCATGGCACTACCGGCGGCCGCCCTCTGATTTAATACTTCCGAGTTTGTTTGGGTATTGTTTCTACTTCCTGCCGGGTAGTCGCACTCGCGCACTCGGATTGTCGAAACTGATCCAAGCAACATCGGCGAGCTAGGAGTTTTGGACTTCCTCGGTAAAATTATCTCAAAAGTCGGCTTTTTCTCTGAAAGTCGGCTTTTGTCGTGGAAAGTGGAAACATTAAAAAACGCGACCTGTCACCAGTTGAATTTTGATGGGTGGCCCAGGCCGGGAGCTGGGCTTTGCGCCGGAGGATCGATCGGCTCCCTTAATTTTTATACCCTCAATCCGCAGTGTTTTTTTACTCTGTAACACTCACTACAGCTCGATTGCAAACCCCGCAGTATTATCAAATTAGATGACATAAATTACAGCAGATATTGCCCAGTTTGTCAAAGAGCGACTATCTTTAATTATGGGGTGGCTAATTTCACCAACTTATACAGGTGAAGTACCCAGTCCCGCGCGCCCAGAAATGCCTGGGGTGGTCGGCAAATATTAGAATAATAATATTGTCGGAGCCTTGGGGCAAGACTTAGGCCGGTCATTAGTTGGCTGTAGCAGCCGAATTGCCGTTGGCAAGACCTGCTACAGGAATACAGTTTTTCTGGGAATGCCTCAGCGAAACATTTGAGAAGCCCAGGAACAGCTTTTATGTCCGGGAGCGCGTCTGGTGTCGGGTGTTCTGTTAATTAGAACCGCAAGCGCTCATGGATCGAGTAAAGATTGATAGCAAGCACAGCAGCGCGGGAGCACAATGGCTCGCGGCTCATTTTTTCGCGAAATCTCAGGCTCAGCGCAGCGTATTGTTTGCTTTGCCTGCGACTCGTTCAGCACTCCGAGGGAAACAGCCTTCCTGTTGGATTTCACTGGCGCGCAGCACAGTGGGGGGAGGTGAAACTAGCTGAGCTGACCGGGCTCTGCTTTCATGGGCGATCGAAGATAGAAGGCACTTATGTAGAAGGCATTTGGGGTTGAAGCTCCGAGATCTTGTTTCTTGATTGCACTAATAAATTCGATCGCCTGTACCAGCAATTTTTCCGGTCAGAATGCGGCGCGGATGCCGCCAGCAATACTCCCAATATTCGATCGACCTTGACAAGATCGATCGACAACTTCTCGGTATTTTGCTACATGGTTAGCAGTTAATAGTTAGTGATTAGCAGTTAGTATAAATACAACTAACAATTAACAACTAACATCAACCGCCAACTAATTACTAGCAAAATAAGACTTACAGGGCTTACACGCGGCGAGAAACTAGGTTTCTTTATGACTGCCGCGCTGAAAACACCCAGATTATTTACGAGAAACCGGGTTTTTCGTGACTTATAACTAGGTGAGCAGGGTGATGCTAGGAATCAACCAGTTTTGACAATTGTTAATATGGCAGTATAGGTTGAAAAAACTTACGGCCAAACACGATAGTACAAATTTTCAGACAACAGAGAACATCGAGAAATTAAGGAAACTCACTCAACTTTTTTTATGAATTTCACTGAAATTTTAAGTGCCGATGAACTTTTAATTAGACATAGAAACGGGGAACGAGATTTTCGAGGGGCTAACCTCATTGAAGCTCATTTGAGTGAAGCTAATCTCAGTCGAACAAATTTGAGCAGCGCTAATTTGAAAGGCGCCAACTTAATTAAAAGCAAACTGATTGCAGCTAATTTAAACGGCGCCGACTTGAGCGGGGCTAATTTGTCTAAGGCGAAATTAATTGAAGCTAACCTCGGGAGTTCTAGTTTAACTGGAACTGTGGCGCTCGGAGCAGATTTTAGCGGGGCCAATCTCAGTGGAGCAATATTGTCTCAGGCTGACTTGAGCAAAGCTGTAATGACGGGAGCGAGTTTAGTAGGAGCTTGTTTGCTAAGCGGCTCAAAACTAACTGAGGCTAATTTGAGCGGGGCGACGCTGAGCCGAGCAATTATGAGCGGGGTTGACTTAAGCAGAGCAAATCTGACGAGAGCGATTCTCAGCGAGGTAGACTTGACCGGGGCAAACCTGAGCGGAGCAACTTTAACTCGGGCTCATCTCAATCGCGGAAATCTCAGCGGCGTCAATTTGGTTGGGGCTTCTTTGAGCGAAGCAAGTCTGCGGGAGGCATCTATTTGCGCTGCTAATTTGAGCGGTGCTGACTTGAGCGGTGCTGACTTGCAATCGGCCAATCTAAATGGCTCTAATTTGAGCGGTGCCGACTTGCAGGGAGCTAATTTGAGTAAAGCTAATTTAAATGGTTTGATTCTGCACAATGCTGATTTGAGGGCTGCGAATTTGAACAAAGCTTCTTTGCGGGGAGCTAACTTGAGCGGTGCGAATTTGGCAGGTGCTAGCTTGCTGGAAGCGGATTTGCGGGGGGCGAATTTGAGTCACGCCAATTTGTCGGGAGCGGGTTTGCTGCTAAGTTCTCTGACAGGGGCGAATTTGACAGGAACTAATTTGTCCGAGGCTAATTTGATTGGGGCAAGCTTGAATGTTGATAATTTGAATGAAGCAGCTTTGGGCGGGGCGATTTTGCCGAATGGAGCTACTCACAGCCGGGATTGATAAGTTGATTAAGCGAAAATAGTTTTGAGTTTTAAGTTAAATAATCTTTAATTTAAAACTCAAAACTTTTGACAATAAAGAATTCAGGAGTCAGGAGTCAGAATCCAGTTATCGGTTGTGGGGGGCGGGTTTAATAGATTGTCGATCGCAGACAATCTATTAAAATTCGGACTCAGCGATGCAGTCTCAGAGGCAATTTCAGCATTGCTTTGACTAACTCATTCGCTTCGACAGGTTTTGCAACATGATGTTGAAACCCAGCAGCAAGAGCTTGTTTCCGATCAAAGTCTCCAGCATAAGCAGTCAGGGCGATCGCCGGAATTTGCCCGCCCTGCTCTGGTGGTAGAGTTCTAACTTGCCGCACTAGCATATAGCCATCCATCTCTGGCATTCCGATGTCGCACAGGAGGATATCGAAGGGTGTGGTTGAGAGCAGTTGCAGCGCCTCGATCGCAGACCCAACGGCAGTGACTTTGGCTCCGGCTTGTTCCGCTACAAACGCCACAAACTCGCGTGAATCGCGTTCATCATCCACCACCAGCACGCGCAGATTTGCCAGATCGAGCTCGTCAGATCGAGCTTCAGCCCCAGCGGCAACTTCTTCAACCGGATTCGCGGTATGCAAGAGCGGAAGTTCAACGGTGAAGGTGGCTCCCTGTCCTTCACCCCTACTCTCAACCCAAATTCTGCCGCCGTGCAGTTCCACAATTTGACGCGCGATCGCCAGCCCCAATCCCAAACCCCCAAATTTACGAGTTATGGCTCCATCCTCTTGCCGAAAATGCTCAAACACATAAGGCAGAAACTCAGGATTGATGCCTTTTCCAGTATCGGTGACAAGAATCTGGGCATGAGTTCTAGTTTGGGTTAACCTAACAGTAATTTGCCCGCCTTCAGGGGTGAATTTCACGGCATTGGATAAAAGATTCCAGATTACTTGCTGCAAACGCCCGGAATCGCCAATTACCATTCCCTGGGAGGGTGAACAGGTTGTTTGAATTTGCAGTGACTTAGCTTCGGCGGCTAGTC
Source organism: Microcoleus sp. B3-D2 (assembly GCF_036705345.1). Taxonomy (NCBI): domain Bacteria; kingdom Bacillati; phylum Cyanobacteriota; class Cyanophyceae; order Oscillatoriales; family Microcoleaceae; genus Microcoleus; species Microcoleus sp. B3-D2. Next base: position 116,533 of record NZ_JAUBUG010000001.1, on the reverse strand, counting down.
GAACGGTTTCTAAAGCGGCCGAAATCACCATATTCAAGTCAACGGACATCCGATTCAAACTCAGTTTGCCGCTCAGAATGCGGGAGATGTCGAGCAAGTCATCAATCAGTTGTGACTGGAGTCGCGCGTTGCGTTCGATCGTGGCAAGGGCGCTAGCCGTTTTTGCCGCATCAAGTTTGCTTTGCTGCAACAGCTTCGACCAGCCGAGAATGGGATTGAGCGGCGATCGCAACTCGTGAGACAGCACCGCCAAAAACTCATCTTTAATTCGGTTGGCAGTTTCGGCGGCTTCCCGTGCGGTTTGTTCTCGTTGTAGGATTTGTTCTCGTTCGACTTCGATGCGCTTGCGATCGCTAATATCTTTGAACACGACGGCAACTTTTCGCGCTTCTAGCTGCCCGGTGCGGCAGGCATAAACGTCGAACCAACGGTTCATTGCTTCAGAGCCATTCTCCAACCGAACAGCTTCACCTGTCAGGGCGACTTGAGCGTAAATCTTAATCCAGTGGTCTTCAAAATCGGGGACTAACTGACGCACGGTTCTACCAACGGCTTGTCGAAGTCCCGTTTGTTGCTCGAACGCCGGATTGGTTTCTAAGAAGCGGTAATCGATCGGCGTGTCATTGGCATCAAACAGCATTTCAATGATGCAAAAGCCTTCATCGATCGACTCAAACAGCGTTCGATAGCGTTCCTCCGATTGGCGCAGGGCTGCTTCCGCTTGAATTCGATCGGTGACATTCCTGAAATAAACGGTGATTCCCTGTGCCGCAGGGTAGGTGCGGACTTCGTACCAACGATCGTGGTCGGGATAAAACGCCGTAATTGATGCAGGCACGCGATCGCGCATTGCGCTCCTATAGATCGGCTCCAACTCGTTGCCAATCAGTCCTGGGTATTCTTCCCATAAATTCTTGCCAATCAAATCACCCGGAGTGCGATCGAGCAGTTTTTCGGCGAATTGATTGGCGTAGGTGAACCGCCAGGTCTCATCCAGGGCCAAGAATGCTTCAGCAATACTCTCCAGAATATTCCGGCTCTGATCCTCGCTTTCACGCAAGGCTGCTTCCGCCCGTTGGCGATCGTTTTCGACGCGCACGCGATCGGTGATGTCAACGGCAGCGCCGTAAATCACTTGCTCGCCTGGGTACGGCTGGGCGTTCCAGAGCAACCAGCGGTAGGAACCGTCTTTGTGTCGGTAACGGTTTTCAAACCTAAAGGTTTCGTTGCCCGAGAAAAGACTATCGCTTTCTGCAATGGAGGGGTCCAGATCTTCTGGGTGGACAAACTCAGTCCACGGGCGGGATGTCATTTCCTCTGGTGTCCAGCCGAGGATTCGTTCAAAGGTGGGGCTTACCCAGTGGAAATACCCGTTTATGCCCGTAATCACTTGCAAATCCGAAGCGACGGCAAGAAACCGTTCCCGTTCCTGCTCAATTTTTTTGCGATCGTTGATATCCCGAAAGAAAAAAGACAGCCCCGTCGGGGAAGGATAAACGTGAACCTCAACCCACAAATCAAACGGGGCATAATATTCCTCAAAGTCCACCGCGATTTGCTCGCTGAGCGATCGGCGATACTGGATTTCAAACTGATTGCCGATCGTGCCTGGGAAGGCTTCCCACATCGTTTTGCCCAGAATTGCTTCTAAAGGAGTTCGCGACAGTCGTTGTGCCGCTTCGTTGGCATAGGTAATGCGAAAGTCGAGATCCATTGCCATAAACCCATCGGTCACGCGCCCCAGAAGGGTTCGCTCTCGCACTGTTGCTTCCTGTCGCAGCCGTGCCAGCTTCAAACTTGCTTCTACCCTTGCTAGCAGTTCGCGCCCCGAGAACGGTTTAATCAGATAGTCGTCGGCTCCAGCTTCGAGTCCTTCGATGCGAGATTCTTCGCCTGCGCGGGCTGATAATAGAATGATGGGAATGTCTTGGGTTGCGAGATTAGAACGCAGCGATCGCAACAACTCAAACCCATCCATCCCCGGCATCATCACATCCGTTAATACCAAATCAGGGGGATTTTTCTTTATAGCGGTCAAAGCGGCAACGCCATCGGCGACGGTTTGAACAATATAAGAACCGCTCAGGAGTCGTCGAATATAATCGCGCATATCAGCGTTATCATCTGCTAATAAGATTTTCGATTGAGCGGCCCGATCGGCTGGTGCCTGATTTAAGTTAGTAGGATTATTGTCTAATTCAAAATCCAAAATCGGCAATCTAAAATCGCCTTCTGGCAACCAGCGTTGAGCTTCTTCAACATAGGGCATAGCGCCTAACGCCGTTGATGCTAACGTGCGACTGGCACCAATGCGCTCCGGCGGCAGATGTGCTGTTCCGGTGGGAATCGTCACCGTAAAGCAACTTCCCTCCCCAAAAGTGCTGCTGACATCAAGCTTTCCACTGTGTAGTTTCACGAGTTCTTGCACTAGCGATAGCCCAATGCCAGAGCCTTCAAAACTCCGCCCTTGCGAGTTTTTGATTCGATGAAATCGCTCAAATAAATGCGGTAGTTCTTCGGAGGGAATACCGACTCCTGTATCTGCAACTGATAATTCAACCCCATTTTCGACGCACTGCAATCGAACAGTAATGGTTCCTGCTAAGGTAAACTTAAAGGCATTTGATAATAGATTGAGAACGATTTTTTCCCACATTTCGCGATCGACATAAATCGCTTCGGGCAAGGGTGGACAGTCAACAATTAGCGACATTCGGGCCCGTTCAATCAGCGAGCGAAAAGTGCTGGCAAGTTCTGCCGTATAGGTTGCCAAATCTACAGGTTCATAAGCTGCCTCCACTCGACCTGCTTCGATGCGCGAGAAATCGAGCAAGCTATTGACGAGTTTGAGCAACCGGATTCCGTTCCGCTGCACCAGTAGTAATTGTTCGCGTTCTTGAGGTGGAATTGTTCCATCCAGATTCGCGATCGTTTCTTCCAACGGCGACAGCATTAAGGTCAGGGGCGTGCGGAATTCGTGCGAAACATTGCTAAAAAACGTGGTTTTAGCACGGTCTAACTCAGCTAATGCTTCGGCACGTTTACGCTCTTCTTCGTAAGCGTGGGCGTTGGCGATGGCTGTTGTCACCTGGCCTGCCATCAAGTCAAAAAAACCTTTGTAATCATCATCAAACGTTCTAAGCGGACTCACTCCAGCAATCAGAAACCCGAAGGTTTCTCCCGATCGAGTTAGTGGTAGAACAACTGCTTGATGAGGAGATTGGGACCACGCGCCGCCCGGTAAAAGTCCAAATTGCGCCTCCAAATCTTCAATGATTCTGCTTTCGCCCGTCTCCATGACTTGCTTCAATTGCCACTGGCACTTGTGGGCGGATGTAAGCTCGATCGCCTCACAAGAGGCAAGGGTTCCGGCTGCTAACCTTGTTGTACCTGCGAGTCGTGCGATCTCGCTTTCGCCATCGAGTAGATAAAACAGCGCAAACGGGATGTCATAGGCGTTCTTGGTCAATACGGTGGCGGAAATTTCGCAAGCTGCTTCTACCGTCTTGGCAGTGACTGTTTCTGCGGCTAATTCGCGCAACGTTGCCAAGCGGCGATCGCTCAACACGCGCTGAGTGTCCTCGCTACAGGCGCAGAAAACGCCCCCCACTGGAACATCATCATTCGCCACCGGACTGTAGGAAAAGGTAAAGTAGGTTTCCTCTGTATACCCGTTGCGCTCCATTACCAGAAGCAATTCTTGATTCCACGTCGATTGTCCCTGGTTCAAAACCGCTTCTGCTTGCGGCCCTAGCGTGTCCCAGATTTCAGCCCATACCCGTGAGGCAGGCTGACCTAGTGCTTGCGGATGTCGCTTGCCGAGGATAGGAATGTAAGCATCGTTATAAAACTTGGTCATCTGCTGTCCCCACCAGACGAACATGGGGTAGCGAGAGCCTAAGATGATCCGAATCGCGGTTTTCAAGCTTTGAGGCCAGGTTTCGACAGCCCCCAGCGGCGTTTGCGACCAGTTGTGCGATCGCATCAGCATCGCCATCTCGCTATTGCCTGCAAAAATCTGTTCAACGAGTTGAGACTGCCGGATCATGCGCTTGTCCTTCCATTGGGCCCACACAAACGGGCAACGATCTTCATTATCTAGGCTGACCGGGCGGGTTTAGGTAGGTGATGCCAGAAACCCAGCGGCGATCGCCGGTTGCTGGTTAACTTGTCCAGCATAGGCTGCCAGAGCGATGGCCGGAATCTGCCCGCCGGGCGATCGCCCTTGGAGTTGGCGAATTTTACGCATGAGAGCAGAGCCGTCCATCTGCGGCATTTGGATATCATATCAATTCGGCCACAGCCGGAACGAGCGAGCTTTGGTTTTTTTACCCAATGGAAACCAGAGATCGCTTGAATCAAAAAAGGTGGTTTGAGAAGAACAAGGCAGCACTGAAATAATACGAATTCCATTAGTGAGTGGCATCTGCCTGTGAGACAGTTTGACCCCACCATAAAGCCAGCGCTTGGTGGTGGGTATTTCTCCTAATCTTCATTTTTCTTTGTGAAACATACTTGCACAATTTTTGACATCGTGCTAACGTTAAAAGGTTTGAGACTTAACATCAATAGAGGTAAAACCCCGCAGAATGAAACAATTGGGAACCCATCTGGTCGCTGATGCTTGGCAGTCTCCTGGAGACTTGCTTAACGATCCTGAACGTATCCGCCGCGCTATTCTCGATGCGATCGAAGCCGGAGGAGCTACTCTCATCGATTTGTGCGTACACCAGTTTAGTCCTCACGGAGTGACAGCTACTGCTACTTTGGCAGAGTCTCATATAGCAATCCATACTTGGCCTGAACACGGTTATTTTGCTGCAGACTTATTTTTCTGCGGAGCCGGCGACCCTCACCGAGCCATGAAGGTGCTACAGACCGCTTTGGAAGCTAAACAGGTAAAACTCACTGAGTTCACGCGCGGTTTCGAGCCAGGGGTGGGAATCGTAGGTTCTGCTTGTGAAGAGCAGTATGCCCCTCGTTCAGTAGAAACGAGTGCCGCCAGAGGATGATGGCCAATTAGCGTAACTTTGAACAATTTATGCTAGGTTTTGTTTAAAATCCCACGGCTGGAGTCGTGGGATTCTTGTTGGAATTTACTTTTTCATTAATAAAGGGCGAACAACTAAATAACCTGCACCGAAAGCTGCAATCACAATCAGAAAAATCGCGCTCGCCAACCACAATCCACTTAAGTCTGAGGTTTTTTTGAGTTGAGGTCGGACACGGTAAGGAGTTTCCGACACCTCTGTAAATAATTTTTCGGGAAGTGGCTGCGGTATCGAGGCGGGTGTTGGCTCCGGTTCCGGTAGTGGGAAAGGGAAAGCCACTGTCTGAGGTGGTTGAGGTACGGCAGAATTAGTCTGCGAGGTTGGAGGTGGTGGGGGCGGAGGTTGAACGCTGAAATTGAATTTGACTGACGGCATTTGAGGCATCCCTGTCTGGGTGACGCTCTGAGCCGAGTTGACTACTTGCTGTAACTGTTGGGATACTTGAACTACTGTTTCTACTTCTCGCCGCAGTTGTTGATTTTGTTGGACTAATTGCTGATTGTGGGTTTTGAGGGAGTCCACCATCGCTTGGGCTGCTTGCAGCTCTGCCGTGACTTCTCGATAGAGGGAAATCGGTACCGATGGAGAGTAACTATTTGAGTTTTCAGGGGAAGTATTGTCAGATAAGGTAGTATTTTGCATAATTATTGTAGATGGCGAGGGTGAACTTGTTTTAGTTTAGCCTGAGAGTATTTGCAATTAGATCGATCGCAACACAATTCGTCAAGATATTTGTTACATATATTGAACGTAAATTTAATTTAATGTTACAAGTTTTTAGTCAATCGCTATGAACAACTACGCACCGGAACAAACTATGTCGCAAAAGTCAAGCACCGAGGAAATGAAATACGGCGAACGCCAGATTTTGGAAGGCGAGTTAATTACTTTCCCGAATCCGCGAGTCGGGCGGCGCTACTCGATTAACATTACTTTGCCGGAGTTTACTTGCAAGTGTCCATTTTCTGGCTATCCAGATTTTGCGACAATTCACGTTACTTATGTGCCCGACGAGCGGGTGGTAGAGTTAAAGGCGCTGAAACTGTACGTTAATAGTTATCGCGATCGCTACATTTCTCACGAAGAATCGATCAATCAAATTTTAGACGATTTTGTGGCGGCTTGCGCGCCGCTGGAAGCGACGATTAAGGGCGATTTTTCGCCGCGGGGGAACGTCCACACCGTGATTGAGGTGTCGCATCAGAAGTAGAAGGCTCAGCCTTTAAATGTGCGTTATCAGGGGTGTTAGATACCCGACTTCTTTAAGAAGTCGGGTATCTGAGTATTCTGTTTTTTTAGCCCTTGCTCACTTAACGAGATAAATTGTTATCAAAGACTAAAGATTATCCGCTGCTGGTTGGAGGCGGTATTGTTCGCGGACGCTCAATAACTTAGTCTTTGAACCCTTTGGTTCTAAGGCTTTCGTCAGCCAAAGCTCTTGCTGATGCTTGAGGTTTATAGCCCGCCGGATTTCTTTCACCTCCTCCAGACAAATACCTAGCTTATCTGCCATCCGGTTATGAAGATTCAATTCTGACCAATCAATTTTGCCATCAGCAACGGCAATCTCCCAAGCTGTACATAATATTAGGCGATGCTTTAGTCGCTCTTTATTGCTTTGACTACAACTTTTTTCCCGATGTTCTTCATCAAAAAGAATACTCGTTTCCATGATTTCATCAAAACTATGCCGTTGTTCTATGGCTTTCCGAACCAAATCTCGCTCTTCCTTTCTCATACCGGAAGTAGTCATCAATCTATCTATACTATCTTTCTCCTTGTCATCTAATTTACCGTCAATCCAAGCTATTGGTAAAGCAGCCATAATTATCTCTGATAAAAACTTGCTCATCTTGGCAGCTTCTTCTTGATTTTCCCACCCCTTCAGACCGCTGTAAATCCCGACAGTTGCTAATACTCCCAGTCCAACAGGAGCAGCAAATGTTAGTAATGAGTAGTACCCTGCACTGACAACAATACCCGTTGAACTCCCCACCAAGCCCCCAATCAAAGGAATGCTGTGGATTGTTGTCCAAATACTAGCCGGCGCAAATACTGAGGTCGCAACTGCTGAAGCGCCAACACCAGCCAAAGCCCCTACAGTTGCACCTGTCCCTAGTGCAAAAGCATCTTTTGTCCAATCTTGCCCCTTATTTTGCTTTAATAAGTCGGCACTTATACCTTCATACTCTGCAACTGAATTTTTACCAACATATAAATTCAATCCTTCTAATTCACGATCGATATAGCTTTGATAAGATTTATCACTAAAGTTGATGCCACGCTTACAGCCCTCTTCATAAATTTTCTGGCTGGCCTCGTTAATAGTAGATTTAACTTTCTTCCAGGATTGGCCAAAAATATCTTTTAAATCTTTAATATCGGTTTCTATGTCATTTAATCCAGCAAAACCTTTTCCTCTTAGTCGCTCTAAGTAATAGCCTTTATTCATGTCAAAAATCATATCTAAAAGTGCCAGTGCCACCACAAGAGCAATAGCGCCAGCAATGGGACTGGTAATAGCACCGATCAGGGGTACACCCGTCCAAGGTATAACGGAATAAGCCATGAAAGTCACAATGCTACTAATTACCAGTAGTCCAACAGTAATAATTTTTCGCTCTTTGGCAGATGAGTCAATATCTGAATACAAAATTTTGAGGAGCCGAATATATGAGGGAATTTTGGGAATGCGAGTCAGAGCGAACTTGATAACAGGAGCCAGTACAGGAATCAAAAGAGCGAAAAGCGCACTGAGTATAGGTAAAACTGTTTGAAGGACAAAAGGAACGATAATTGGCATAAAAAAATACCAGGATAAGTTGATCCATAGTTATTGAGTTTTTTAAAATTTAAATAACTATTGGTAGATGATATCTCTTGTTGTGAAGATTTACAATTGTATAGTCACTGACTTTTATTAAAAATTACCTGATTAGCAGTACCATAATTTACGTAAATTCACTTATTTTCCGATATAAAATCTATTGCATTCGTGTCACCAACCAGGCTCAAACCCATAATGAAGGTCGCTTGTAGTCGAGTCTCTATCTCCCTAAATCCCCTTAAAAAGGGAGTAGGGCGTGACTTTGAATGCTCTTCCCCCTTTTTAAGGGGCGAGGAGAGATCGAGGGGATTGTGACTCAGATAGAAGACTGATACTACCTTTTACCTGGTTGTTGACATCAATGGTGGGCAATGCCCACCATAAAATTAATTTTGACTAGCTAGAGAAGTCGGCGCTATTTCGCTCTTTTCTTCCTCTTTTTTCGATTCTGCCAACTTGTCCAAAATCTCCACAACTTCTCTTTCAAAAGTCACCTGAGCGCGATTAGTACGCCCCCCGACGTATAGTTTGCCGTCCTTTTCCAAAGCCCAAATCTGCGAGTGAGACAGATAGCTCATCAGCACGCTCAGCATCAGCAACCCGAAGCCAGTATAAACGATCGGAATGCCCGGATCGGCTTTAATTTGCAATCCCGTACTGCCTACAACTTCGTCAATTGTCAGCATCACTCCGTTAACTTCTACCGCCGTGCCTGCGCGAACTGTAGTTAACAATTTGCCATCCGTACCGTACACTAACATCGTTCCTTGCAAGTCTTTTGCTAGCAGAGAAACTCCCGCACTCAAATCAGGTTTTGTTGGAATCCAAGCACCCCAAATCCGGCCTTGACCTTGGGTGTCTAGCTGAGCCATTGGCAATTGTAAAACCGGGCTTTTGTTGAGGCGAACTCGCACGGCGGCTATTGCCCAATCTGCTTGATAAAATGTGACTCCCCGGTATCTGAGGGGCTCGTTAACGTGAATGGTTTTGCGATCGACCTCTTGGCCTGTTTTGTCCAAAACTGACAGGTCAGAGTAAAATTGGTCGATTCCGCCTTCGGGAGTATAATCAATCCAGAACCGATTAACTCGCATCGACCAATCCTTCGGTATTTGCGGCCCGGCCCAAGGCCCCGCATCCAGGATATTCTGTACCTGAAATGTTTCGCCGCTGGGAACAATTTCTTGACCTAGAAATCCCGTCATTGCGCCCCATATCGACCCAGCTAAAATAATTAGCATACTGGCGTGAACAATAATCGGGCCGACCTTGCCAATTATTCCCTTGCGAGCATAAACTTTTTCGCCTTCTCGAAATATGCGGTAGTTTTTTTGCTGCAAAAGTGGTTCTAAGGAACTTAAAGCAACTGTTTCTAATTCCGCACTGAGAGCTAATTTTTCAAACTGTTTTGGTTCTTCATAAAATTTCCAGCGGCGGGCGGCTTTTAATGCGGGAAATTGTCGGGTAAATGTGCAAGCTGTTAAGCTGCTGCCGAACAAAATTAGGATGGACAAAAACCACCAAGTGCGGTATACGTGGTCAAGTCCTGCAATTAGCACAACTTTCCAAGTTAGGAAGCCGAACAAAGCGGGGTGTTCTGGATAGTTAGATTGGTAAAAGGGTACTGATTGGCCTTGTTCGATGACAGTGCCGGAAATGCTGAAAAATGCGATCGTCAGCAGCAAGATAATTGCCAGCCGCAAATCTGCTAGCACCGGCAAGATTTCTCGCTTGAAAAACCTTTGAGGGGCAGTCGCCCAGTTTGATAGTTTAGATAGAAATACTTCTTTTGATGTCATTGGTAATTATGAAGGAAGAAGGAAGAGGGAAGAGGGAAGAAGGAAGAAGGAAGAGGGAAGAGGGAAGAAGGAAGAAAGAGGAGGGAACAACAAAACATGAATAAAATAAAATATTATTATTTTTATCGAGCAAGTCTCAATCAATTTTGAATTCTTTCTCTTTTCTTTCTTCCTTCGTGTTCTTCGCGTCTTCGCGGTTCGTTAAAAAAAACTTAATTCACGCATTCAGTAGAGATTGCTATATCTTTAAATAAAGACTGAAGTCCTTACTACTAAACTTAAGCGGGAAGGATGCGGGAAAGCAGAGAGAAAACGCCAAATCCTACTAGCAAAACACCGCTAACAGGCGTAATCCAACTCGACCACCGACGTAATTCTAACAACTTTTTAATGCTAGCAGTAAAAGTACCTGCTATAATCAGCGGAGCGACGTAGCCAGCAGCGTAAAACAGCAGCAACACACCACCTAAAACTGTATCCCCCGTTTTGGAAACCCAAGCTAAGAGTGTAGCTAAAACCGGAGTGCTGCAGGGAGACGCTACTAAACCAAAAGTTAAGCCCAATAAGTACGATCGCACCCCCGCCGGCAAATCTTTCGGCACCCACCCCACAGCGTCGAAAGACGGCATTTGTAAGGGTAAAGCTTCGAGTAAATTCAGCCCCATTAGAATAGCAATAATGCTGACAAGAATCGGCAAACCCAGGCCAATTTTGCCGTAAACTTGTCCGGCCAATGATGCTACAATACCTAAACCCGCAAGGGTGGTGGCTAATCCCAGGGAAAACCACGCAGACTGGGCTGCGGCTTGCAGGCGACTTTTTGCTTCGTATCCACCGATGTAGCCGATCGTGATCGGCAACATTGAAAGCATACAGGGCGTTAAGCTCGTTAGCAACCCTGCCAGAAAGATGACTCCGACGCTGACTAAACTGAGGTTTGTCAGTTGAGTATTTACTAAATTATTAGCAAATTGTGCGATTTCGTAAAGTTGGGTTTGCAGGGTTTCCATCAGTCGATTTTAGATTTTAGATTTTAGATTTTAGATTTTAGATTTTAGATTTTAGATTGACTCTACAGTCGAGCGATTTTAGATTTTAGATTGACTCTACAGATGAATCTGGGAGTTTCAACTAAATATATAATTTTTTTGCTCTCCACAGTCGATCGATTTTAGATTTTAGATTTTAGATTTTAGATTGACTCCACAGTCGATTTTAGATTTTAGAGAGCCTCTACAGATAAATCTGGGAGTTTAAACTAAATATCTAATTTTTTTGCTCTTCACGACTCCTGTCGGGGGCTTGTATCCCTAGGCAGGTGACTTCAGGTTCGGGGCTGTTCTGGCTTTCTTGAAAATTGTAACAGATGCGCGCAGGTTCGGTTTGAGATTTAAGATTTTAGCGATATTTACTGGTTGGGAGTTAAAAGGTCGATCGCACCCTGGTTTAAATTGATATCTTGACAGCATCCTCAACAAGCTGTTGGCAACGGGCGCAGCTTGGGAGTTAAAAGGTCGATCGCACCCTGGTTTAAATTGATATCTTGACAGCATCCTCAACAAGCTGTTGGCAACGGGCGCAGCCTATTGCACCAGATAATTCATTGACTGCGAAATCGGCGCAAAAGCCTGTCGTTGAAAGTATTCAAACAGACTTTAATTTAACTCTACTTTAAATTAAAGCCACTTTCTTCATTAATAGACCCGTCCGGCATTATTGCCCCTGCCAGCACCGCACCTCTGAGATTTGCGCCCGTTAAAATAGCGCCTTCTAAATTAGCATTGCTCAAATTTGTGACTTGTTTGGAACCTCGGAAAAAGAAGCTGTGCAAGTCAGCACCTGTTAAATTAGTGTCTGCCAAATTAGCATATTGCAAGTCAGCACCGTGCAGGGTCGCATCCATTAAATTAGCTTGGGTAAGATTGCTTCCCCAAAGTCGAGAATCTAAGACATTAGCATCTTGTAAATTGGCGCGGCTCAGATTGGCCAAAGTCAGATTAGCATCCCACAAGTTCGTGCCGTTGAAATTAGCTTCTGTCAAATTGGCTCGACTGAGATCCGTGCCTAAAATCTCAGCATTTGCTAAATTAGCGCCGGTGAGGTCGGCGTCAGAAAGATCCGCATTTTTTAAGTTAGCACCGGACAAATTAGCGCCGCTCAAATTAGCCCCGCTCAAATTAGCTTCTTGGAGATTAGCGCCCCGCAAATCTACAGTGTTCAAATCGCATTGCTTCCACAAAAAGCTGACGCACCAATTATCTTTTAATAGGTGACTCAAATCCTCCGCATTTGCGGCCATCACAGGAGGAGTTAAGTAGAGAGTGAACAGGACGATAGCCAACACCGCAGCGAAGAAAGTTTTCAGCCTCATAACTCTTTTCATTGACACTAATTTGCGCCATTAATTATTGATGTCTAATCAAAGCATAGCAAATAATTTGCAACTTCCCTCAGCAAGATTACTCAAAAATATTAGTGTAGTGAAAGGTTAATCAGGGTTGGCGCAGCCACAAACTTAATTCAGGTTGTGTTAGACCCGCTTTGAGCTAGAAACCCGGTTGATTCACAAATGCGTCGCTGCCAAACTAATATTTTTCCTAAAAACCTGGTATAAGATAACCGCAAGTTGGCTCGGGATTTGTCAGTGCAATATCGCTACAAAGTAATACTTGCTCCAGGCAGTTGCGATCGCTCTCCCAGGGGCATACCTGCAAACAATCCCGGTAGGAACTGCTCAATATGGGAAGAAATAAACCGCCCAGCTCGCCTGAAAAGCTTATATTTAAAGGGTTGTAGACGCATTTTTTCACAATTGCGATCGTCATCACTAACTAAGCCCAACTTTCATCACACAACTCAAGCCCCAGCATCACCAAATCTCATCAAACTTATCACGTTCCTGACACTACGGATATCACTGTCAGTAGCTGAAGTATGGAGGAAAATAAGAGCATACAGTTGAACACCACTCCTCCCATGCCTACTATCCCCCTTCTTCCCAGCCAATTAGTTGTCACAACTATTTTCAATTCGATCGAATCTTTGGGATTCACTAATATTGCAGGCAAAGTATTTCCGGGGGAGCAAGCTGAATCCCGACAAGAGACAAATTTAAAAGTTATTACCAAAAAGTTTTACACTAAGGGTTTAAAAAATCTCAAACAACAAGACTTGCACGGCGCTATTAAAAATTTTACTGCCACAATTAACATTAATCCGCAATTCGCCTCCGCTTACAACGATCGCGGTGTGGCTCGCTACAAATTAGGCTACAAACAATCTGCGCTTGAAGATTTAACTACAGCCATCCAACTCAATCCTTACCGAGCCAAGTATTACAGCAATCGGGGGTTTATGCTGACTCGTTTAAAACATTATACAGCGGCGATCGCAGATTACACCTCGGCACTGCTGCTCAACCCTAATGTAGCTCAATCTTACTTTAACCGAGGTGCTATCCGCCTGCAAATGGAGAATTCCCTGGCAGCACTAGCTGATTTTGAGTCAGCAATTCGCCTCGATCGCGATTTTGCTAAAGCTTACTTTAACCGAGGACTGACTAGATATAAATTGAGAGAGGTTGAGGGAGCATTTGAGGATTTTCAGAAAGCGGCAGGGCTTTTTAAGCTGCAGGGGAGAATGGATTCTTATCAAGAGGCAGTTTCTCAAATTACAAAGCTATGGTGTTAGTAGAATTTGGCAATTGGCAATTGGCAATTGAGAAATGGTCATTGATAATCAGGTAAGGTGCACCGAAGAGCACCCTACACCTATAATTATTGCCTCAGTCTTGTTAAAGTTAGCCAATACTCAAGGCGGCGTCTCTCGAAGGCAAGCTATCGACAAGGAAAGCAGAAGAAAAGTTAATTTCAAAAGCAGCATTTTGAACTGCTGCAGGAGTGGCATTTTGAACCACAGCCAAAGTAGCTCCTCCAAATTGAATGAGTGTGTTGCTGCCTGATTGGGTGAATGAGGTGTTGGATAAAGGGCTGGTTAAGCCAATACGATCGCCATCTCCCGGCCTAAAATCAAGAATTATATCGCTCGTCCCATCCAACTCCAGAATTTCACCCGTAACCCGAACAAAAGTATCTGCACCTGCGCCACCAGTGAGAGTATCGCTGTCAACATCGCCGATTAAAACATCGTTACCATCGCCGCCGATTAAAACATCCTTTCCTCTGCCGCCTCGCAAAAAGTCGTCACCAGCATCGCCATTGAGATTATCGTCGCCGAGATTTCCGTTGATAATATCGTCGTCAACACCGCCGCTAATGGAGTCGTTACCTTTGCCGCCTCTGAGAAAGTCGTCGCCTTCTTCGCCCGTGAGGGTATCGTTGCCTTGGCTGCCGTTAATTCCATCACCATACGTGGCTTCACCGAGGATGCGATCGTTTGCGCTACCTCCCACTACACCGCCGGGATTTTGCTCATAGTCTTGGGGAGTGACTTGATAGTTGTTCGGGGTGTTGGCCAATCTGAGGGGTCGCAAAGGCAGATTTGCCAAATTGGTAAGGTTAATGGAATCGTTGAGGAACTCAACATCGGTAATGATGCTAGAAACCCGACTGGGGACGATTCCGTCAACGACTTTTGCACTCGAAATGCGATCGCCCTGCTGCACCGCATTCACCGTTTCAAAACCTTGAATAACATTGCCAAAAACAGCATAATTACCATCCAAAAATGGCAAATCATCCAAAGCAAAATAAAACTGCGAAGAAGCCGAATTCAAAGCATTAGAACGAGCCATTGCCACAGCCCCGCGAGTGTGCTGCAACTGCGGCGTCTGGGTTACAACTTGGTTGTAAACAGGTTGCGCGGCCCCTTGCGGCTTAATTTCCAAAGGAATAAAACGCGCCTGATTGGTATCCGGGTCAATAAAACTACCCGTTCCCAATTGACTTGCTGGAATTGTAGAATCTCTGCTGCGCGGATCGCCTCCTTGCACCACAAAAGGCTCTGGCTGGCGCACAACTCGGTGAAACATCACCCCGTCATAAATGCCGCGTTCAACTAAGTCAACAAAATTTCCTCCAGTAATCGGGGCATTAGTGCCATCGACTTCGATCGCAACGGGTTGACCGTTAATTACCTGGACTACTATAGCTTTGCCTGTTAACGGGAGTGCAGCGCTCATGGGTAAATTGCTATTTGAGTGAGTGATCTTTGGGTTTTAGAAGCAATCCGCGAATTGCCCTTACCCATTTAATCAGAAAACTGTAAACTTGTCTTAAGTACAGTTCTACTTCTAAAATTTATGATGTCCCGTCGCAAGTTTTTTAGCACTTTATTGGCAATTTGTCTAGTTGTTCTAAGTTTCAATTTTGCCACACCTGCATTAGCCCTCGGTGGCAAGCTTCCGGCGGTGAATGAAGCGGCACCGGATTTTAGTTTGCCGACAAACAGCGGCGACGGACAAGTGTCCCTGTCCGATTATCGCGGTAAGTGGCTGGTAGTCTATTTTTATCCGAAAGACTTTACATCTGGTTGTACGATCGAAGCACGGAGATTTCAGGAAGACTTGCCGAAATACTTGGCAAAAAATACTCAAATTATTGGTATTAGCGCTGATGATGTCAACTCCCACGCGGAATTTTGCGATTCGGAAGGTTTGAAGTTTCCCCTGTTAGCTGATACTGATGGTAAAGTGAGTAAAGCTTACGGTTCTTGGATGAGTTTTATCTCCGCGCGACACAGTTTTATCATTGACCCTGAAGGTATTTTGCGCGAAACTTTTGTGAAGATTAATCCGGCGATTCATTCTAAAGAAGTGTTGGCTCGTTTGGGGGAATTGCAGGCTAACGGGTAATGCGAGGTTTCACAGTGGACGAAATACGAGAAACCGATCGCGTTCGCTTTCTCCATACCCGCAATCGCACCCTCTACAAGAACGTGCTGCGGATGAACATTGACCGCAACCTTACGCTGGCAATTCTCAATCAACTACACTGATGGCAAAGTCAGCATCAGCGGACAACATGAAGAAACCCCGATCGCCCGGGCCCGAGGGCTGGTGGAACTGCTAGACACGATCGATTTAGGACAGCCCATTGCCCTGGATGGAAATATCACTGATTTGAGCGATCGCACTCGCGATCGATCTCCAGCCAGGGGATGGCATTGTCCTCTACAGCGATGGCATTACAGAAGCCAAGAACATGGACATAGCCCAGTATGGATTGGAGCGACTCTGTGCGATCGTGAGTCAAAGTTGGCAACAATCCGCAGAGGAAATCAAACAACCAGTGATTGCAGATGTCCGCGAATTTATAGCTGGAAAAAAGCAGTTTTATGCTATCAGTTTGCTTATCCTCAAGCAGCAAAAATAGGGTGAGATTTAAGGATTTAATTAATCTTTATCGTGGCTCTTGATAGAAATTTTGGGACTGTTCTATATTCTGGCGAGCGCTAATTTATCTGGTCTGGATATTATAGCGATCGCTCTCGGTAATTTGCCAAGCCCGGTTTTTGATTAATATTCTCCAAACTTGCTCTCCACTTAGTCGAATTCCTGTTTTTTCTTCTAGATAGGTCGCTAACCTAGGCGCCCGCACTCATGTCTCTTTAATTGTCATTGGAGTCTTTATTGACAATATCGTGAGATTAGGGCGAAAATGTATTATCTAATTTTATGTGAGTATTGTTTGGGAAAATCCCCATCGCATTATTAACTAACAAATTATGCCAAAAGTTGTTTCGATACACTCCTATCGACGCGGTACAGGTAAATCTAAATTTACTGGTAACTTAGCAACTACGGTAGCCCTGCAATGTCATTGAGTCGGCCTAGTTGATACAGACGTGCCCTCGTCTGGTATTCACAACCTGTTCTGCCTGGAGCCGGAGCAAACCTCTAAAACCTTGAACAATTATCTCTGGGACAAAAGTTCGATCGCAGACGCTGTGCTGCCTATGATGTCAGTGTCAACATCGGTATAGATAGTCCAGGCAAGCTGTTTTTGATACACTCCAGTGTCAAAGCAGATGAAATTGCCAGAATTTTGAAGGACGGCTATGATGATGTCAAGCTGCTGAATGATGGGTTTCGTAGCTTGGTGAAAGCACTCAAGCTTGATTATTTATTTATTTATACCCATCCTGGCTTGTAGAAAAAGACGTTTCTCTCGATACCATCTCCCCTGTGCCGATCCTGATCTCAAGATTTTGGCTTGTATTTGTTTAATGTTGTCAAACCCGAGTACAATTTGGACGAGTGGATTGCCAGCGGTGACGGAATTAATGATTGGTAAGGCTAAACATCGCCCTTAAATTACAATTTTTATTGTAGTGAAAAAAAAGGTTATACGATACCTCAAACCTACTGCCACGAAAGAGGCTAAATCTCAAGCAATCTTCAAAGCTGTCGTCACCGTCTAAATTTATATGAGTTTCATCTATTAATGGTAATTAACTTAGATTTTTTTATAGGCATTTTTTCCATCTTTCTTGCCATTTTTTCCTCCTCTATCACCTTATAATTAACTTTGATAATGACTCCAAAAAAAGGTGAATATCTTCGCCTAGGTGGGTTAATTGGTGGTTCTTTGACAATGGGAACGGGCATCTGGGCAATCCACTTTATAGGAATGCTGGCTTATCACCTGCCAGTAGCGATCGCCTACGATTTACCTATTGTGATTGTCTTTTGGCTTGCCGCAGTCATTGCATCTGGTATCACCTTCTACAGCTTGCATCGAGGTTTTGCACACAGGTTCTCGTTGTTAATCCCCGGTATTCTCATCGGCTCTGGCATCGAAAGTATGCTTTATATTGGCATGGCGGCGATGCGAGTACCTGCCTAAATGCACCATAATTACTTGATTGTGGCACTGTCTTTCTTAGTTGCCGTTATTTTCAGATCTATAAGGAAGTCCGATGTACGACTTGACGAGATTCACTTTAAGGGACATGGCGGAATGCGGGTTGGCTCTACGCCATTTCGGCTTGGGGGTTGAAAGTATGGAAGAGGCGAGTAACAGAATTGTTAGGTATGTTTACGAAAATTTCTGTACTAAGCCAACTGGTGAGAAATCCTGCGCCCTAGTCCGTTTGTTCAAAACTCACCCTTATGAAGACTTAGAAGTCGAACTTGCCGAGTATGCCCGTAGTATGTTGGGCGACTATCCCCCTTTGCCTGCCATGAAGTGCATGACTGCACTGGCAACAGTAGGAGAAAAAACGGAATGGAACTCAAGACACACATCCGTTGGACATAAGGCTATTCCACTGGCAAGCGAATCTGTAGTCGATCAGCTACCGATGATCTCACAACTAATCAGACAGCTCGGCTTAGATATAAAAACAGTTATCAACCCTGACCCGAATCTTTTGGTAGAAATCGAGCAGAGGAAATACAACGTCTTCTATGTACCTGAAGCGATTGGCAGCCCCTATATTCCCGCTCAGGACTCCTTTGTGATTCCCTTCGGAATTAAGTCTGTGTTGGGGTTTGGTGGTCTATTACCTTCAGGCAATATGTTTGCAATTATCATGTTCTTGAAAGTCCAAATTCCTATTAGCACGGTTCAGATGTTCAGCACTCTGGCGCTGAACGTCAAGACAGCACTGCTGCCCTTCGATCGAGGAGCTGTCTTCGCTCAAAAAGATGAATCTGCTACAGCCTCTAGGCAAATATTCACAAGAAACACTGAGCAGGAGCTAGCGCAGCTTAAATCCCAAGTAGCGACTTTGAGGCAGTTGCTTGATGTTTTTGACCAATCGATCTTGGTACAATCCGATCGACTCGAACAAGCCATAGAGGAACTGGCAGACTCGGCGCAAAAGTTAGATACACTCAACCAGAGACTCAAGGAAGACAATCTTCGCATGGGTGCGGAATTGGATATCGTGCGTCAAATGCAGCAAATGATTCTGCCAAACGCTGAGGAACTGGAAATTGAAGGACTCGATATTGCTGGATACATGGAGGCTGCCGATGAAGTCGGCGGCGACTACTATGATGTTTTAAACACCGATGGCGTTGTCACTCTGGGCATCGGCGATGTCACTGGACATGGACTTGAAAGTGGCATCTTGATGCTGATGGCGCAAACCGCCGTTCGCACCCTCAAGGAAATCCCCGAAGTAGACCCAGTTCGGTTCCTGGATGTGATCAACCGCACCCTTTACAAAAACGTCCAGCGCATGAATTCCGAGAAAAGTCTTACGCTAGCGATTTTAAATTACTCCCAAGGACGCATCAGCATCAGCGGTCAACACGAAGAAGTGCTCGTCGTGCGAAACGGTGGACAGCTAGAACGTATCGACACCATGGATTTGGGCTTTCCTATTGCTCTTGACGATGACATTGTTAAGTTCATCAGTCACATTTTCATTGAGCTACACACGGGAGATGGAGTAGTCCTCTATACTGATGGGATACCAGAAGCGAAAGATATCAACAAAGTGCAATATGGAGTCGAGAAACTCTGTGAAGTGATTAGCGAGAACTGGCACAAATCGGCGACCGAAATTAAAGAAGCCATTATTGGCGATTTGTGGCGGCATATTGGTAAGCAAAAGGTATTTGATGACATCACCTTGCTGGTTTTGAAGCGACAAAGCGATGCTTCAGATGCTCATCGATAACGGCAACTGGAAGTAGGGCTACAGTTCAAAAGCTCACAACTGTTCGGAGTATTAATTTGTACGACAGCATTTAATATAGTGCAAGACTTCTTGATAGATTTGACTGCTAACGCGATCGCCTATTCTGCCATTTTCCCGTTTTATATCATCCACGAAAAAATTTAGATTAAATTCAGCGTAGGCTATTCTATCATCACTATGATTTGTCTCTGTGATTAATACTTCTGAATCTTGCCACTTTTGCCTGGGTTCTTTGAATCTATCTCGCAATCATTTATTCAACTCCATAACGTAATCATTTAAGCGAGTTTCTTGGCTCTGAGTATTGGAGATTTTTTACCATCAGGCGTAAATAATGTCCCATTCTAATTGAGGCAGTTTGTATGATTTTTGACCGCAATAATTGCTTTAAGCTAGATCTAGATTTAAAAAGTTCCGTCATTCGGGATATCAAAAGCCAAGTGCTTTTGAGTATGGTAATGGCTGCGATTATTACTATCATTTACACAAATGGATATCCAGGTACGAGCCAACCAATTTTAACGGGATTAATCCCAGTAATTCTTTTAGTATTACTATTAGTTTTTCAGACTAATGAAGCCTAAAAAAAGTGGCAAAGCTGGCTAATTGCCGATCGGAGTATATTTACTAACCGTAATGTGTCCAAAAAAATGTGGATGACAATTTGCGAACAAACTTTAGGAAATCGTCAAAAAAAAGCAGCTTTTGGGCGCTTAATGTCGGCTTTTTTTATGGCAATAAAACAGCATTTAATATACCCTGGACTTGACAATGAATTAAAAAAGTCGGTGCTTTATCCTGAACAATGTTTAGGGTTGCAATATGTCACTAATATGCCATTGAAAGTGACGCAACGGATTGGGGGGATCTAACTAAACAGTATACCCAAAAGCACATCGATAGTATTCAATTTGCCTCCCTCAATCGCTGCCTGGATCAATTAGTAGAATGTCTGTCTCGCTGCGAACGCATTTTAGCTGCACCGATGCCAAAAGCTTATTCGATTCACCTACGGCATCTATTACTTTTATATTTTTTGGCACTGCCTTTTCAGATGGTGAAAGATTTCCAATGGTGGACAATTCCCGTTGTTGGGATAGTGTCTTTTGGGTTGTTTGGGGTTGAGGCGATCGGTTTAGAAGTTGAAAATCCCTTTGGATATGATGCTAACGATTTTCCCCTGAATCGGCTTTGCAAAAAGTTGCACAACGATACCGAAGAATTAATTGCTGCTGGAACAAAGCAAGACAGCATTGAAACATCAACAGGGAAAACCCATATTCAATGAGCAGATCCGTTGTGTATGAGTTTGGCTACACATAAAAAAAACAGGATTTTTTTGATAAGTAAGACTTATATCAAAGAAAACTTTTAGAGTCTCGACTTCTTTAAAAAGTCGGGACTCTGGGTCTTCTGTAATATAAAATCTAAAATCGATTGACTTCGAGAGGTTGTGCAACAGATTCATGGTCTGATAGATTTCTCTTTCTGGTAGCCATGCGACGTTCCGGGTCAATTCCCTCAAAGGTTGGCGGCAACCAAACTCGGACTACCAACAACACTCCCAAAACCAGCAAAAATGCGCCTGTTGATAATATTTGAACCCAGGGAGCTTCCAGCACTCCCCGCACTATCACTTCTCGCAAAACTGATACAATACAAACTTCCACAGCTACGCCGATCGAAACTCTTTGTTCTTGCAAGTAAATAATTAGCAACCGAAATAATTCCACTAAAACTAATAGAAATAAAATATCGGCCGTGACTTGCTTGAAATTCAAAGGAGGTAGCAGCGAGAAGAACATTTCTCGCAGTTCTAGCACCATGAAACAAAACAAACCAATACATAGGGAAATTACAATTAAGTCTTGTACTGTTTCCAGACCGGTGACGATTAATTGCAGATTCAACCATTGAGGGGGGTGGCTGGACGAGTTGTTTAAACGCTTTTCCATTGACAGATCCTGCAACTTGTTTGACTTTCTTACAGCTTAATTGAACTTAGGTTAATCTTTGATAATTTACAGGTTTAATCTCTTTATCAGTCTCATAAAATTTTGATCGGTTGACAATTTCACACACACTTTTATTTGCCTCCCAGGTGGCTTGACATTTAGTGATAGTTTATGCTACGTGAAGGCTGCAATAAGTAGCTTTGATATCTAAAAAAGAGAAGTCTGAATGCTGAAATGCTGCAACTGCTATAAAATAGGAAAATTGTAAAGAATTATTTACCACAGCTTGATAAACTCAAGCTAGTGACTCTCGGCTTTAATCATACAAAAGCCGGAAAGTCAACCGAAAAACCAAAAGTAATCCAGAGAGGATTGAACACAATGGCATTTGAACTCGCACCATTACCCTTCGCCGCTGACGCCCTAGAACCAGCTCATATGTCGGCCAACACGT
Organism: Microcoleus sp. B3-D2; assembly: GCF_036705345.1. Taxonomy (NCBI): domain Bacteria; kingdom Bacillati; phylum Cyanobacteriota; class Cyanophyceae; order Oscillatoriales; family Microcoleaceae; genus Microcoleus; species Microcoleus sp. B3-D2. The sequence continues at coordinate 94,835 of NZ_JAUBUG010000001.1, read as the reverse complement.
TTTCGTTCCACCACGACAAGCACCACGCTGCTTACGTCACCAATCTGAATAAACTGATTGAAGGAACTGAAATGGCGAGCAAATCCCTTGAAGAAATTGTCAAGGAATCTGCTAAAGACCCATCCAAAGCAGGCATTTTTAACAATGCAGGTCAAGTTTGGAACCACAATTTTTTCTGGAATTCCCTCAAACCGGGCGGCGGCGGCACTCCGACAGGAGCTTTAGCTGACAAAATCAACGCCGACTTCGGCAGCTTCGACAAATTCAAAGAAGAATTCAAGACTGCTGCGACAACTCAGTTCGGTAGCGGCTGGGCTTGGCTAGTTTTAGACAACGGCACTTTGAAAGTTACCAAAACTGCTAACGCTGACACCCCGGTAGCACACGGCCAAACTCCGTTGCTGACTTTGGATGTGTGGGAACACGCTTATTATTTGGATTTCCAAAACCGCCGTCCCGACTACATTACTAATTTCTTGGATAATTTGGCTAACTGGGATTTCGCAGCAGCAAATTTGGCTGCGGCTTAGTAGCATCTTAGTTTGAGGACTACAGTGCTCACTACCAACCTATAAAGTTTGTAGTGAGCACTTTTAAATGAGAATTATTTAACCAAACTTGCTATTAGCAAACAAAAACAGCTTTCAACATTCCTTCGCCTCGGTCTGGTTGGAGCTCAAATCCTAGTTTTTTACAGAGGCTCTGCATCTTGTAGTTGCTATTGAGAATGTAGCCAACGATCGCCTGTAATTTCTCTTCCTGACCAATTTGGAGCAGTCGCCTCAATAATTCTGTTCCCAAACCGCGCTGCTGATAGCTATCGCTAACGATCAGGGCAAATTCGGCTTCGTTTTTGCCGTGGAGTTTGCTCAGACGCGCTACTGCCAAAATCCGGTGTTCTGAGGTTTCTGGGTCTTGACGATCGGCTACTAAGAGCATTTCCCGATCGTAGTCAATAAAACAAATCCGGGTCAAACGTTCGTGAGCGATGCGGTTCTTTAACTTTACCATGTGAGCGTAGCGCAAATACACGCTCTCTTCCGAAAGTTCTTCGTGGAACAGCACCATCAGCGGCTCATCTTCTGGACGAATCGGACGGATCGTGATGGGACGATCGCCGTTAGTTGCCCATGTTTGAACGTATTGCGTTGGATAGGGGCGAATCGCGGGTGAAATGGGGTTTTCCGTTGTTTGGAGAACAACGCGGGCATCAAGAGCGATCGCACCTTCAGGAGAAACCAACAGCGGATTAATATCAATCTCGGAAATTTGAGGTTGCTCTACAATCAGTTGACTGAAACGAACTAATAACTGTTCGAGTTGTACCAGGTCAATTGCCGATCGACCGCGCACTCCTTGCAAAGCTTTATAGATGCGCGTTTGCTCCATCATCCGCCGCGCTAGGGTGGTATTTAAAGGCGGAAGTGCCAGCGATCGATCTTGAAAGACTTCCACTAATTGTCCGCCGGAACCAAACAGCATCACCGGCCCAAATTGTGGGTCAATACTGCTACCCAAAATTATTTCATAGCCTTCCAAGTGCACCATCGGCTGCACGGTTACGCCGAGAAACGCTGCCGGATCGATCGCCCGTACCCGCTGGGCGATCGCCTCAAAGGCACTAATTACAGCCTTAGCATCGACTAAATTTAGTTGAACGCCTCCCACATCGGTTTTGTGAGTAATCGTCTCAGAATGGAGTTTTAGCACCACTGGATAACCGAGGCGATCGGCAATTGCCACAGCTTCGGCCGCACTCCCTGCAATTTCTGTCGCTACGGTGGGAATGCCGTAAGCTGCCAGCAACTGTTTTGATTCGTACTCGGTTAATAGAGTGCGATTGTTTTGGCGGGCGGCAGTCAAAATCTTCGCAGCAGTCGCACACCCGGAAGTCTCGATTTCGCAATCAGCGGGGAGAGATGGCGTTTCGTAGATAGCGCGCAGGTTGTATGTGTACCGCCACATATAGTTGAATAACCTGACGGCGGTATCGGGATAGGGGAAAGTCGGAATATTTGCCTGATTGAGAATTTGCGTTCCCGCTGACACTTCCACACCGCCCATCCAGCTTGCTAATAAGGGCTTTCCGAGTTTGCTGTAAGACTTGAGTTTTTCTGCAGTTTGGGTGGGATTTGTCATCGCTTGTGGCGTCAGGATGACCAGCAATCCGTCACTATTGGGATCGGGAGCAACAACTTCTAGAGTTTTGGCGTAAAGATCGCTACTAGCATCGCCCAAAATATCGATCGGGTTGTGATGACTCCACTGAGGGGGCAAAAACTCATCAAGCTGCTGCAGCGTCTCCGGTGACAGATTTGCCAGCGCACCGCCGTCGCTAATTAAGGCATCAGTGGCGATCGCCCCTGGGCCTCCTGCATTGGTGACGATCGATAGGCGGTTGCCCTGCGGTCGCGGTTGCTTGGCCAGAATTTCTGCCATGTCGAACAAATCGGAAATCGTATGTACCCGCAACGCGCCACAGCGGCGGAAAGCAGCATTAAGCACGTCATCGCTACCGGTCAAAGCTCCCGTATGGGAAGCGGCGGCTTGGGCGGCGGCGGCGGTACGTCCTACCTTGAGAATGATGATCGGTTTGTCGATCGCCACTGGGCGGGCGGCGGACAGGAACGAACGAGCATCACCCATAGATTCCATGTACAAAACGATACTGTGAGTATGGGGATCGTCCCCGAAATACTCGATCAGATCGCCCCAACCGACATCGAGCATAGAGCCGATCGACACAAAAGCGCTAAAACCTACATTTTCTCCCAAACTCCAGTCGAGAATCGAAGTACAGAGGGCGCCGCTTTGACTGATGAAGGCGACATTACCCGGACGGGCGATCGTACCTGCAAAAGTAGCATTGAGCCCAAGCACAGGATTCATCACGCCGAGGCAATTGGGGCCGATAATCCGCATTCCGCCCAGACGCGCTTGGGCGAGAACTTGCTGTTCTAAAGCCTCCCCAGCAGCGCCAATCTCTTTAAAGCCCGCAGAAACAATAATTGCTCCTTTCACCCCAGCAGCGATACATTCGCGGATCACTTGCGGCACCCCAGCAGCAGGCGTAGCAATCACCGCCAGATCCACTCTTTCCGGGACGCTAGCAATGTCAGGATAAGACTTGAGCCCCAAGACGCTGTGGCGCTGGGGATTCACCGGAAAAACTGTTCCGCCAAACGGATTCCGAATTAAGTTCCACAGGAGAGTTCGTCCGACGCTTCCTTCTCTCTCTGTTGCGCCGATTACAGCCACGGAGCGAGGCCGAAAAATCCGATCGAGCGGATGACGCTGTTCTTTCCAAATATCGTGAGCCGGCTCGCTCGCAGTGCTTTGATTTCTTGAATTTATCTGCATAGTACCCTACTTCAATTAATCAGCAATTAATATGGCTCTGATTTCGATAACTACCGCATCCAATCCGAACTCTTTTTCGGCTCTTTTTCTGCTTTTTATTCATCTTTTTCGGCTGTTCGCGGTTCCCGACCAAAAAATCTCATTGTAAAAATCTCATTGCGCGTTTCCGACCCCCCGCCCTTAAACAACATTTCGGTTGTCAAACTGTTAGTTCGGGAACCCCTTTGGTCAGAGCTTACTCCACAATTCACGAGGATGTTCTGCCTACTATCTATCTTAATTCTTCCCACGAAATTAGCAAGTCAAGTTTTGTAACAAAGAGCGAACAGGGTATTTAAAATATTGAAATTAAATATATAGTAGATGTAGTGGTCGAAGCAGAAAAGATCGATCGCTAACAAAAAATTGAGGTGAAAGCAAGCTATGTTAGTACAATGGCACGGCTTTACTGAAGGCAACTGGACAAAGGAAGTCAACGTCAGAGACTTCATTCAAAAAAACTACACCCCCTATGAAGGGAATGCAGAATTTCTCACAGCACCAACAGAAAAAACCCAGCAGCTTTGGCACAAAGTTCTGGAATTAATGAAGCAAGAACGCGAAAAAGGTGTATTGGATGTTGATACAAAAGTTCCCACATCGATCGCGGCTCATGCAGCAGGATACATCGATCGCGACTTAGAACAAATAGTAGGTTTGCAAACAGATCGACCTTTGAAACGCGCGATTATGCCCTTTGGCGGGATTCGCGTTGTCAAGGCAGGTTTAGAAGCTTACGGCTATCAGCTCGATCTACAAACAGAAGAAATATTTACGAAATATCGCAAAACTCATAACGATGGTGTATTCGATGTTTACACGCGCTCGATGCGTCTGGCGAGACGTTCGGGTATCATCACAGGTTTGCCGGATGCCTACGGACGCGGGCGCATCATCGGTGACTATCGGCGCGTGGCTTTGTACGGTGTCGATCGCCTGATTGATGATAAAAAAACACAGCAAGAATCACTCGAACAAGAGGCGATGGACGAGGCAACAATTCGTTTGCGCGAAGAGTTATCCGAGCAAATTCGGGCATTGTTTGAGTTAAAAGAAATGGCTGCTAGCTACGGCTTTGATATTGGCCGTCCGGCGGCCAATGCACGAGAAGCTGTCCAGTGGGTGTATTTTGGCTACTTGGGAGCAGTGAAAGAACAAAATGGGGCAGCGATGTCTCTGGGCCGCGTATCGACGTTTTTAGACATTTATTTCGATCGCGATTTGCAAAGTGGCGCGAGTTCAGAACAAGAATTGCAAGAACTGATCGACCATTTTGTCATGAAACTCCGCATGGTGCGGTTTTTGCGAACTCCCGATTATAACGATCTGTTTTCTGGCGATCCAACTTGGGTAACAGAGGCGATCGGCGGTATCAGCGATGACGGTAGAACATTGGTAACTCGTAACAGTTTCCGATTCTTGCACACTCTCTCAAACCTCGGTACTGCACCAGAACCAAACCTCACCGTGTTGTGGTCGGAAAAATTGCCGGAAAACTTCAAACAATTCTGTGCGAAGGTATCCAGCGATACGAGTTCGATTCAGTACGAAAACGACGATTTGATGCGTCCTCAATACGGCGATGATTATGCGATCGCCTGTTGTGTTTCTGCGATGCGAATTGGCAAGCAAATGCAGTTTTTCGGCGCGCGAGTTAACTTGGCCAAGACTTTGCTCTATGCGATTAACGGCGGTAAAGATGAGAAGTCCGGCGACCAAATCGCGCCGCAGTTCCCACCGATTACTACCGAATATCTCGATTATGACGAGGTAAGAGCGCGGTTCAAGGACATGATGGCGTGGTTGGCAAAAACGTATATCAATACGCTGAATGTCATTCACTATATGCACGACAAATACTGCTACGAACGGCTGGAAATGGCATTGCACGATCGCGATGTTTACCGGACAATGGCCTGCGGAATTGCCGGATTGTCCGTGGTGGCGGACTCCCTGTCGGCGATTAAACACGCTAAAGTTAAAGTGCTTCGCAACGAGCAAGGTTTGGCCGTGGATTACTCGATCGAAGGAGAATATCCAAAATACGGCAATAATGACGATCGCGTAGACAGTCTAGCCATCGAACTTGTGCAAAGCTTCATGAACGAAATTCGCCAGCACAAAACCTACCGCGGCGCTGTAGCGACTCAATCGGTACTCACAATTACCTCTAACGTAGTGTACGGCAAAAAAACTGGTAGCACTCCCGACGGACGTAAAGCAGGCGAACCCTTTGCTCCCGGTGCTAATCCGATGCACGGCCGAGATTCCTGTGGGGCGATCGCATCCTTATCTTCTGTAGCAAAACTGCCTTACAGCGATTGTCAAGATGGCATATCGAATACTTTTTCGATTCTACCGCAGGCCTTGGGCAGAATGGAGAGCGATCGGACTAACAACCTAGTTAGTCTTATAGACGGCTACTTCCACGATGGCGGCCATCACATCAATGTTAACGCGCTCGATCGGCAAACATTACTAGATGCGATGGAACATCCAGAAAACTATCCCCAGCTAACAATTCGCGTCTCAGGTTATGCGGTTAATTTCATCAAACTTACCCGCGAACAGCAATTAGATGTGATTAAACGGACTTTCCACGAACGGGTATAGCTTCGACTTCGCTCAGCTACCAACCTAAACGCTGTCTGAGCAAAGCCCAAACTCAAACTTCGATTTCGCTCCGTTAACGATTTAACCGCTGGCTGAGCGGAATCGAAGCCCAAATTAAAACTTTAACTTGACGGCTGACTGAGCGGAGTTGAAGCCAAGCAAAATTCAAAACCAAATCAATGTCTGGAATTGGCCGCATTCATTCAATCGAAACATTTGGTACCGTAGACGGCCCCGGAATCCGGTTTATCGTCTTCACCCAAGGCTGTCCGTTACGCTGTCTTTACTGTCACAATCCCGACTGTCGCACTTCCCACGATGGTAAAGAAGTAACCGTTGATTATTTAATCGATCAAATTACAAAATGTAAATCATACCTGCGGAAAGGAGGCGTTACAGTCAGCGGCGGCGAACCGTTGATGCAGCCAGATTTTGTCAGAGAAATCTTTAGCCGCTGTCATCAAATGGGGTTGCATACAGCCCTAGACACGTCAGGATTCTGTGTTTTAGAAGTTGCTAAACCGGTTCTGGAAATGACCGATCTGGTTTTATTGGACATCAAGTCCTACATTCCAGAACTGTATTACAAAGTCACCAATGTGTCGATCGAACCTACTTTAGCAATGGCAAAATATCTCAGCGAAATTGGCAAACAGACGTGGATTCGATTCGTTCTAGTTCCTTACCTCACAGATGACATCAAAAACGTAGAAAAACTAGCGGATTTTATTGCCAATCTGACCAATGTGGAAAAAGTAGAAGTATTACCATTTCATAAAATGGGAGAATACAAATGGGAACAATTAAAACTGGATTACGAACTAAAAGATACACCTCCAGCTTCACCGGAACTCGTGCAACAAACAGTTGATATTTTTCGCAGTTGCGGGGTCAATGCGATCGGAGCTAGCGGTATGTGGTGATTAAGAGACCGCGTTCACAACTCACCAACAATCTTGAAATTATCTGCGTCGATCTGCGGGTTCCCTACCAATCAAAGATTGAGGCAATAATCTCCCCGAAAGAAACATCAGGAAAAATAACATGAAAGTTACCAATTTAGAAGAATTAGAAGTCCTAATTCAAAAAGTAAAAGCAGCCCAAGCAGAATTTGCCACCTACACTCAAGAACAAGTCGATCGCATATTCAAGCAAGCAGCTTTAGCCGCTAATGCCGCCCGCATTCCCTTAGCCAAAGCAGCAGTCAAAGAATCGGGAATGGGAGTCATCGAAGATAAGGCAATCAAAAATCATTTTGCCTCGGAAATGATTTACAACAAATACAAAAACGACAAGACTTGCGGTATCATCGAGTCCGATCGGCATTTTGGCTACGAACGCATTGCCGAACCCGTGGGACTGCTGGCGGGAATCGTTCCTGTAACTAACCCGACTTCCACCACCATCTTTAAGTCTTTAATCACGCTCAAGACGAGAAATGGCATTATATTTTCGCCCCATCCCCGCGCCAAATCCTGCACGGCTGCGGCGGCAAAAATCCTCCTCGATGCTGCTGTAGCTGCCGGAGCACCACCGGATATTATTGGGTGGATTGATGAGCCAACTGTGCCACTTTCCCAAGCTTTGATGCAGCACCCCGATATCAAACTAATTTTGGCAACTGGCGGGCCGGGAATGGTAAAAGCTGCCTACTCTTCAGGACATCCCTCCCTCGGTGTCGGCGCCGGAAATACTCCCGCCATCATTGATGAAACCGCCCACATCCAAATGGCTGTCAGCTCAATTTTGCTCAGCAAAACTTTTGACAACGGCACGATTTGTGCTTCGGAACAATCGGTGGTTGTTGTGGATGAGGTGTACGATGCAGTGCAACTGGAATTTATCAAGCGCGGTGCTTATTTCCTCAATGCACAAGAACGGGAAAAAGTGCGGCAGGTAATCTTAATTGATGGGCGATTGAATGCCGAGATTGTCGGACAATCGGTGCAAAAAGTGGCGGAGATTGCGGGTTTTGTAGTGCCGGCAAATATCAGGGTTTTGATTGGAGAAGTGGATGCGATAGGTAAAGAAGAACCCTTTGCTTGTGAAAAACTTTCGCCGATTCTTGCCATGTATCGCGCCAAGGATTTTACTGAAGCAGTAGACAAAGCTGAAGCGCTGATAATTTTTGGCGGACACGGACATACTTCTGTACTCTACACCGCCCCCCACAATCAGAAGCACATTCGTTATTTTGAAAGCAAACTAGAGACTTCGCGGGTGCTGATTAATACGCCTTCTTCTCAAGGTGCGATCGGCGATTTGTACAATTTCCGCCTCGATCCCTCCCTTACCCTCGGTTGCGGTAGCTGGGGCGATAATTCTATTTCTGTCAACGTGACACCCCATCACTTGCTCAATATCAAAACCGTAGCAGAAAGGCGCGAGAATATGCTCTGGTTCCGCATTCCTCCCAAGATTTATTTTAAGTCGGGTTGTCTTCCTGTAGCTTTGAGGGATCTTGCAGGTAAGAAACGTGCTTTGATTGTGACGGATAAACCATTGTTTGAATTGGGATTGATTAAGGAAGTCACAGATAGTTTGGAAGAAATCGGCCTCGATCATTACACATTTTACGATGTGGAACCCGATCCTTCGCTGGCTACTGTTCGCAAAGGTTTAGAAATCTGCAATAGTTTCCATCCAGATGTGATTATTGCCTTTGGTGGTGGCTCGCCGATGGATGCTGCTAAAGTAATGTGGCTGATGTACGAGCATCCAGAAATTGAGTTTGAAGGATTGGCGATGCGGTTTATGGATATTCGCAAGCGGGTATACGAACTGCCGCCTTTGGGTTCAAAAGCAATTATGGTGGCAATTCCAACTACTTCGGGAACGGGTTCGGAAGTCACGCCTTTTGCGGTTGTTACGGATGAACGATCGGGGATTAAGTATCCGCTTGCAGATTATGCTCTGACTCCGAGTATGGCGATCGTCGATCCAGAACTTACGCTGAATATGCCACGGAAACTGACTGCTTACGGTGGCATTGATGCGCTAACCCACGCTTTAGAAGCTTATGTTTCGGTGTTGGCTTCTGAGTATACAAATGGTTTGGCTTTAGAAGCGATTCGTTTGCTGTTTAAATACCTGCCCAGCGCTTACAAAAATGGTGCTAACGATCCGAAAGCGCGGGAGAAAGTACATTATGCTGCTACGATCGCCGGGATGGCATTTGCCAACGCTTTTCTGGGGGTTTGTCACTCAATTGCTCACCAATTAGGTGCAACTTGCCACGTCCCTCACGGTTTAGCGAATGCGCTGATGATTTCCCATGTAATTCGCTACAATGCAACGGATGTTCCGTTCAAACAAGCGATTTTTTCTCAAAACAAGTATCCTAACAGCAAGTGGCGTTATGCTCGAATTGCGGACTATCTGAATTTGGGCGGCGATACAGAAGAGGAGAAAGTGGAGAAGTTGATCGCAGCGGTAGAAAATCTGAAGCGTCAGGTAGATATTCCTAGCACGATTCAGGAGGCGATCGCCAGTCAGGGAATGAGCGATGATTTCTTTTTTGCTCGCGTTGAGGAAATGGCCGATCGCGCTTTTGACGATCAGTGTACCGGAGCGAACCCCCGTTATCCGCTGATTGAAGATTTAAAGCAACTTCTGCTGCAAGCGTACTCTCACAGCGACACTTCTGAGGTCGATCGAGTGTTAACTTTCGTTTAATCGGTGCGGTGCCATAGATTTCTCCTCAAAAGCCTGTCAATGGGGGACAGGATGCCTAACCCCTAATTCCCACAAGAGTTTCTGGAGAAGTCTAACGCAAGGCCCGGCGGTGAAAATAAACCCCGAAGCGGATCAAAATACCAAGTAGGGGTTGAAAAATTGTGAAATTGTGTTATGATATTAGAGGTAACTATTTTACGAATTTTGTAGTTTCAGTGGCTGTTCGCGCGATGACCTCTTCACCAACCATAGCACCCGTTCGATCGAGTCAAGTTACCCGCAAACCTTATCCCAACTATCGGGTAATAGTCCTCAACGACGATTTCAACACATTTCAGCACGTTGTGGAATGTTTGACCAAATACATTCCAGGGATGACGAGCGATCAAGCTTGGAAACTCGCCAACCAAATCCACCACGAAGGCCAGGCCACCGTCTGGGTTGGCCCGCAAGAGCAAGCAGAACTTTATCATATGCAATTGAGCCGTGCTGGACTGACAATGGCTCCGCTAGAGTCTACTTGAAAAGTGTCTAGAGGGCCGAAAGTTCGATCGTTTTTCGGTAATTAATGTGAAATTGATAGGATGTCCGCTGAGGCGACGGAGATTGGGATTTAAGAGGCGATCGTAATTTTGCAAATCATTCCCGCCTCTGTATGTCCGGCTACCGTACACCGCAGGTTGTAACTTCCCGATTTCATGGGTACAAACACCCATTCTGCCATAGCGCCCGGTTTAAGTTCCAATTCGTGAATCGCTCCTTTAATTTCCACCTTACCCGCTTCAACTTTTTGAGTCCAACTCGCATCAGCAAAGTTTTTAGCAGTAAAATAATGTTTCTGGGAACTGGGATTTTTCAGCACTAATTTATAGCGCTTGCCCGATTCAAATTCTAGCAGATTGGGGAAAAATTTGAGTTCGCCAGCTTCGTTACCCAAACTAACAGTAATTTCGGTGACAGGTTGCCGAGACAAATCACCGGCAGCACTAGCAATTGCCGCCGGCATCAAGATTGTACTCAAACATAAAATTACTCCCAAAATCACCTTGAAAGTTTTTTGTAACCGCTGGTTGCGGTAGAATTGGCCTAATTGCCAACCGAGTAAATTGATCGTGGCTGTTCAGACTAATGTTAACTATAGCAATCCTAAATCATTTGCATAATTATTGTAGGGGCAATCCGCCCGTGGTTGCCCGATAGATAGGGGGTAGGCACTCTTGGCACTACCCCTACAAATTTATCTGAATCATTTAGGATTGCTATATTAAGCTGTCGCGCATTTAAATTGTATATTGAGGGCGGGCGGGACGCCCACCCCACAAGACTTTAATTTTTTTTGACATACAATTTAAAGGCCCAACAGCTTAACTGACTGCTGACTGCTGACTTAATTCGATCGCCAAACTTCATCCCAAGGCCCGCCCCCAACTTCCAACCCCGATAAAGAGCTTTGAGCCTCTAAGATAATTCTAGAACGCTGCTTGCCATTGTTTTCCACATTTCCCCCCAACAACTCTCGCAGTTGCAAGCGCAATTCGCCGTGCGTCGTATCCCGGCAGCAAAAAGCCATGCCTTTTTCTGTCGGAGTTCGCACATAAGTACCAGGACTGTTTGTAGTGCCAATTAACTCAACTTCAAATTGGCTGTTTCTAGCCTGCATTTTCCAGCTTCCCCAAGGTTGAATAGTCCAACTAACTTGCGAATTCCAAGGCACAAATTCGTAAAATTTGCCTCGGTAATGCAGACAAATCATTGCTACCGATTCCATCCACCACAGCACGCCCCGCTTGCCGCCACCAGCAGTTAAAGCTAAATCCTTTTCGCCTTGAAAACAATTGCAATTAATCCAAAACCACTTTTGCGGAAAAGCACCGCCCCAGTTTTTTTCGCTGTAAGCGGGAGCATCTTTAAATTCGTAGCGTTGGCCGTTCCAATCAATCCAGCCAGTGGCTAAACCGTGAGCCATTAAAATTTGCCATCCCGGCTCAAATACGGGGAGAAAAGATAGCATTCCCGCCGTAGATTTCTGGATTTCCTCAGAGTTGCCCCAGCCATAAATAGGTTGAATTTCGTACTGCCAAAAACAGCGGCTGCCACTTCCCGGATCGTGCAGATAACCTTGATTTAAAGTAGCAGTAGCTTGATAGCCTTCTTCGACGCGGCTGTCGAATACTTGCGGCTCTAAATATTGGGGTTTAATTTGTAAATCTGTTTTGCCCCAATGTCCGAAACCTAAGCTTTCTCGGTGCGCCCAAAACTTATTTACATCGGGGAAAGTGCGGCACAAATAGCTATCTTCCGGGCCGAGAATTTGAGCTGCACCGCCACTGTAAGGTTGACCGCCTCTGGGGTCTTCGATGGAATACATGAATGCAAAGGATTGTCCGTGAATCGGTAATGTTATTCGGTAGTACCAGCCTTCAAAAAAGCGCCGGGAACTGCCGTCCCAGTGGTATCCGCTGTGGGGAGTTTCAATAGTTTTTAGTTTGGAAAGTGAATTTGACATAAAATTACCAATAGCAGAAAGAAGAGTCAGTAGTCAGTAGTCAGTAGTCATTAGTTAACCGTTAACAGTCAACAGTCAACGGTTAACAATGCCCAATGCCCAATGCCCAATGCCCAATGCCCAATTCCCAATTCCCAATTCCTAATGACTAATCCCATTACCAATATGATAGGTTATTAATTATGTCTTTAGCACTTTGGCGATCGCCCTTAGCTCGCGCGCTCCACCGGAACCGCAGTCTCGCTTTTGCCCGCTACTTGCAACTAGCAACTGTTCGCGCCACCGGGCGTCCTGCCAACCGCACTGTGGTGTTTCGAGGCTTTTTAGCAGATACTAATCAGTTGAAATTTATTACAGATCTTCGCAGCCAAAAAGCCGAGGAAATTAACCTCTATCCTTGGGGGGAAATTTGCTGGTATTTCCCTAAGACTCGCGAACAATTTCGGATTGCTGGAAAGCTAGTTTTGGTAGGGGCAGATTATCCAGAGGCCCAGTTGTGCTCATCGCGGTGTACAACTTGGCAGGAGCTTTCTGAGGCGGCTAGAGCGCAGTTTGCTTGGCCGCAGCCGGGGGATGACAAAGCCGAGGCTAGTGCTTTTGATTCTGCTTCCCCAAATGCCATCGAGCCGCTGCCTAATTTTTGCTTGCTGTTGTTGGAACCGGAAACGGTGGATTTTTTGGAGTTGCGGGGGGAACCGCAAAATCGGTCGCTTTATCGGCGCGACGGGGAGGGAAATTGGTCTGTGCGATCGGTCAATCCTTGAAGTCAGTTGACTGTTGACTGTTGACTGTTGACTGTTGTGAGTAGGAAAGTTTTAAGTTGAAAAATTCCCAATGAAAAACTCAACACTCAAAACTATTTTTAGATGCCGCTGCCGTCGAAAAATTCTTGAATTGCTTTATCTTTTAACTTGCAGCTAGGGGTTGTAACTAGCTGTGTTTTTTCGGCTAAGGCTACATTGCTGGCTTGGTTTAAAGCTTCTGATACTGAGTGGAAATTGTGGGAATTGGGAACAGAATTTAAGGAGACAGATGCTTGAGGAAGCAAACTTTTTACTTGCTGTTCGAGGGATTCGATACGATCGAGCAAAGAGCGAATTACCACAGCTTCCGAATCCGGCAAACTGCCGTGTTCTAGGGGATTGACGCGCACTCCCGATCGATAGACGATGCGGCCGGGAATCCCTACCACTGTACAGTCAGATGGTACGTCGCGGAGCACTACGGAACCGGCGCCGATGCGGACGTTATTGCCAATTTGCAGATTGCCGAGTACCTTGGCGCCGGCACCTACAACTACGTTTTCGCCGACGGTAGGGTGACGCTTGCCGCTTTGTTTGCCAGTACCGCCAAGGGTGACACCTTGGTAAATTAGGGCAAAATCGCCGATAATCGCTGTTTCGCCGATCACAACCCCCATACCGTGGTCGATGAATACGCTTTTGCCGATGGTTGCCCCTGGGTGGATTTCAATTCCGGTCAAAAAGCGAGCAATGTGGGAAATCAAGCGGGGGATGAAGGGAAGTCCCAACACATAAAGCCAGTGTGCGAGGCGGTGCAGCACTAGGGCCTGAAGACCGGGGTAGCAAAATAAAACTTCCAGCCAGTTGCGAGCGGCAGGGTCGCGATCGAAAATTATACTGAAGTCAGCTCTAAGAGTCTTTAGCACTTTCGGAGTTACCTATTTTGGTTAAACACGCCACTTTCGATTTTACATTTTACTAGACGGGGGAAGTGAGCGGTCGATCGTCCGGGGGGAGAGTGGGGTAGAATTTGACGACTTTTTATTGTGGCTATGCAACAGCGCCGCTGCGTTCTATTCCTGTACTGAGATTGTATAGTTAGACTTGACTCCGGGTTCGACAGTACCTACCCAAAGCTTGTAAGAGCCTGCTTGCCAGTCAGAATCAAGTATGCCAGCATCTTTATTCTGACCTAGATCGTCTCCGCAGCGCACCGCATTACCGGGGCCTTGTACGAGTAAGGTTGTGTCCTTGCCTCCGCTGTTGACTTGGAGTGTGAGTTTTGAAAATTTTTCCTGCAAGACTATGATGTGGTCGGGAGTTGGGGTGGCAAAACCCAAACATTTGTTTTTGTGGCGATCGGCGTTGGCGATGACAGATAGAGAGTACGATCCGCCTGTGGAACCTCTCAAAACTGCTGTTGGGGCTGCAAAACCTCGCGATAAAGTTAAAGTGCCGAAATTGGCTGTTTCTGCTAAAACTGGTAGGGCGACGATCGCGGCGATCGCAGCCAAGAGCGCACCGTTTTTGAAATTGGCTGGCTGATTAAACAACATGGCAATACTCCTCGGTCACAACTTAAAACCCCAACTCAGAATTTACCCATCGCAGCCCCTAGAATCCAACCTGGGGAGGAAGAAGAATTTTTTTTTAATTAGTTCAAAACCTCCTGGGTTCTCTTCCTTATGTCTATCAGGACAATCCCTGTACGATCGCGCTCGCTTGTGCCACTCGGATTTCTGCCACAGGCGAGCGACTCATGTCCGAAATTGTACGGTGTCAAGATGATAAATTTGATACTCCTAGCCTTGCTGTTGGCGATCGGTTCCCTATTGACACAGACCTTGGTATTGTTACCTATAGGCCTATCTGGCTGGCTCCACCTCCCTAATTGGCTGAGCCTGACCTTGATTTTTCTGGCTATTTCTTGGTGCTTGGGGGATTAGTTACCAGTCATGAGTTATTAATGATTAGTCAAAAGTTAATCATCAATTATTCCCCTTCCCCCAAGAGTCAAGGCCCGATTGTCCCCGGTTTGATGATGTATACTTCACAATTGACAATCAGAAATCTAAAATCTAGGATTTGACATCTACCTATAGAATGATGCAACGACAAGTTTATTCGATCTCAGCATTTCACTCTTCAGACAAAACCCTGGCAGAAACTCCTAAGAAACAGGAGCGTCCGATACACCGGGCGATAGTGTTAATGCTGGTGGCAACAGGTTTGCTGGGCCTGCACGCTAGTCGGCTGGTGGAATTACAACTGATACAAGGGAAGCAAAACCGGGAACGAGCCGAAAACAATCGCGTTCGCCTAGTGCCAATGGCGGCGAATCGCGGACACATTATCGATCGCAAAGGCAAGTTGCTAGCGGCAAACAATTTAGCTCGATCGATATATTTGTGGCCGAGAGAACAAACGCCGGAAGAGTGGAAAGCGACAGCAGAAAAGTTGAGTCCGTTGGTTAAAATCCCGGTACAAGAAATTTTAAAAAAAGTAAAAGAGGTCGATCCTCAATCCTACAGACCGGTGCGGCTCAAGCAAGCAATGCCGCCAGAGGTGTTTGTGCCGCTAGCAGAACAGGTGGGACAAATGCGGGGAGTGGAAGTGCGCCCAGAAGCGAACCGCTACTATCCCGAAGGCAGTTTGGCGGCTCACGTTATCGGATATATTGGCGAGGCTACCGCAGCAGACTTGGAAGCTCATCCGGAATACCCGATGGGGATGATTGTCGGTCAGATGGGCATAGAAGCCAGTTCTAACAAGAAGATTGCGGGAGTTTGGGGCGATCGGCTGATCGAGGTAAATGCCCAAAATCAAGAATTACGGCTGATGGGAGAGACACCGCCCAAACCCGGTGAGGTGGTGCAGCTAACCATAGACTTGGAAATGCAAAAAGCAGCCGAAAAGGCCCTGGGGAACCGCCGGGGAGCAGTAGTGGCGCTGGATGTCAAAACCGGGGCGGTATTAGTTATGGCCAGCCACCCGACTTTTGACCCCAATCTGTTTACGCGAAAAATCACTAAGGATGAGTGGGAAACTCTTCAAGATCCGCAAAATCCATTTTTGAATCGGGCGATGCAAGGCTATCCCCCCGGTAGCACGTTTAAAATTGTGACTTCCGTCGCGGGTCTGGAATCGGGCAAATTTTCGCCGGACTCAATTCTCGGTACTTCGTCTTACATTACTGTGGGGGGAATTGATTTTAACGAACACAGCGGCGGTTACGGCGACATCGGCTTTCGGGATGCTTTGGCTTTCAGCAGCAATACGTTTTTTTATCAAGTGGGGATTAGTACCGGGCCCGAGCAAATTTCTAAGTGGGGACACCGCTTGGGAATTGGCAAGGATACGGATTTGAATCTTTTGGGGCTAGGCGGTGGCGCTCACGGTCAAATCCCGACGCCGGAGGAGAAGGAGAAAATTTATAAAGAACCTTGGTATGCGGGTGATACGGTAACGATGTCTATCGGTCAGGGGTTGGTCTTGGTGACTCCTTTGGAGGCGGCGGTGATGGTGAGTTCGATCGCTAACGGCGGCTATCGGGTGAAGCCCCATCTTTTGACTTCTATGACCGGCACAGCGGAGACTCAACGGGTACATACGGGGATGAAACCTTCAACAATTCAGGTGGTGAAGGAAGGACTGATCGCGGTGGTTGCCGAGGGTACGGGACAGGGATTGAATGACGGTTCGATTCCGCTGACGGCGGGCAAAACAGGGACTTCGGAGGTCATCGGACAGGAGGATCACTCTTTGTATGTGGCATTCGGGCCTGCTGACAAGCCGGAAATTGCGATCGCCGCGGTTGTGGAAAATGGCGGTTATGGTTCTGTTGCCGCGGCCCCGATCGCTAAAGAGGTGTTTCAAGCTTATTTTGGGAAACCGAAAAAGGTGAAGGAGCCAGTAGTGATTGCTCCTTAGTTATTGGGGATTGGGCATTGGGAATTGGGCATGGGGAATTGGGAATTGGGCATTGGGCATTGGGCATTGGGAATGGGGCATTGGGCATTGGGCATAGTTTCTTCCTTCTTCCTTCTTCCTTCTTCCTTCTTCCTTCTTCCTTCTTCCTTCTTCCTTCTTCCTGACATCCGTTACATCCGTTACAGAATCCGTTGCCGAACTTCCTTCTTCCTTCTTCCTGAGATCCGTTACATCCGTTACACAATCCGTTGCCGAACTTCCTTCTGACTAATTGAGCCGCATAAATATTGTAGCTTTGCGAATTCCTGCGATCTCTCCCGTACTGGTGACGGTGAGCGATCGCAAGTGGTCGAACAATGGTCTTGCCGAAAGTTCAATTAACCTCAACAGCGGGATTTGTTTTTCCCAAATTGCCCTGCTGGAGGGCCAGTCTAAATAAAAATAGCCGTCGTTAGATGGTGGCAGGGGTTCAATGCTGGTTTGAAAATCTTGATTGGCAACTAAAGAGCCTGTTTCTGCTGCTTCTAGTGCTGCGTCCATTGCTTCTACTGAGGTGGTGAAAATTTCGTATTTGCCGACGGTTGCTCGGACTCCTTTTGCCTCAGTTTCGAGCGCACTTTTTCTATTATTTTCTTTACCATAATTTGGACTTGTTGTCAACTGCGTCCAAGCGGTAATTTTCTGGTTTCTCAGACTGAAGCTGCCGATGCTGTATTCTTTGCTGCGGGCAATTTCATCGAGTTTGTCGATCGCCTTTTGGGAATCAGCAGATTTTTCGGCGGCGAAAATCCAGTCACCACTATTTGACGAATTCGGAAGCACTGCTAAAGCATATTCTCCTTGTACCCAGTCAAATATATCCTGCGGCAAGTTGACGCCCCAAAGTTGCTGAATATCTGCCAGGGCGCGATCGACTAATTTTGAGGCTTCAGGGTTAGTGGACACCGCAGATGACAAATCAGCCCAAAAATTCTTTAAATCGGTGCTGGCGACGGCGAAAGGACTGGCTGAGGGAATGTACTGCAAGGCTTGCACAGGTTCCGAGAGTGTGGGAGAAGCTGTGTTTTCTCGCGATGTCACTAAAGCAGTTTGAGCCAGCAATCCCCGTCGGTTGACTCCGACAGCAACTGCGAGAGAATTAAGAGAAACTTGGGGATTTTGCTCGGTTGCTGACTGCGGGAGATTGACAAATGCTAAAGCAATTCTGCCTTGAGTTAGCTGCTGCAAAGCTTTTTGATATTCCGGGCTATTATTGAGATTTAGAGTGGCTGCTTCAACGTTATTAATTGCATCTCGAAGCACATTCGGACTGTTGGCAAATAAAACAAAACTGGGGTTATTTCCAGAATTTGAACTGCCGCCGATGGCCGCTGTTGCGAAGCTACGCGGCAAAGTTGAATTCGGCAGGGAAAACTGGTTGAAAGGCGAAATTGTAGCGGATTTTTTGTTAGCTGTAAGCGATTTTTTGTAAGTTAGTTGGATGCCTTTATAGAGTTCCGACTGCACTGTTTTATCTGCCCGAGATTGTTTTCGCCAGTAGGAGTCGAGAAATTGTTGGCTGCGAGCGATATTTTGGGAAGAAACAGCTAGCAAAAACCCAGTTTCTTTGCCGTTGCTGCTGTCGCCATCCAAATCGGAAGTTGTGACGGCGAGAGTAATTTCGTCACCTATCCAAGGTTGGATATCTCGACTGTAATCCAGGCCTGTATTGGCGAGGAAACTTTTTTTGATTTGCTCAAATTCTGCGTGCGATCGACTTCTTTCTTCGGGAGTGGCAAAAACTTGTCGCAATGCTTCGAGGCGATCGGGATTTACCAGCATTGATGCTAACAAAGGTGCTTGTTTCGAGACAAACACAGCCGCAGCCGGAGTAGTTGTCGGCCCGCCAGCGAGCAAATTCAGGGGAGTTTGAGTTGTCAGCCAGTAAAAACCGCCGGCACTCAAGCCTAAGAGTGCCAACACGCCAGCAATGAGGAAAGAAAAGAACGATCGCAGCTTCATACAACAAGGACTAATGACCACAGTCTATTATTAACTAGAGTAGCGCATGACCCTAGCTGTCTGCAGATACTTTTTGTGCGGTTTGCAAAAGAAAAGGATAAACTAAAATATACTCAAGCTTTAAAACCTAAGTAAAATGCTAACAATATCAACGCCTCCCGAACAGCGACTTTTACTCCTCAATATCAGTTTGCAGTTAATTGATATTATCAGCATTTCCTTAATTGAATTAGATTTATATGCAGATTTAGGCGTGCCATAAATTTGGCGGTACGACGGACGAAGGATCGAGTTTTATCAATTACAAAATGGCGAATATACCGAGTGAAAAATTTCCCTGGCTTTCCCGATGCTACTCACATCTTGCACCATTCTCGATAAGCCTTCTATGGGCGGGCAGGATGGCCACCTCACAAGAAAATGCACTTGTTGTGGAACAGGCCGGAAAGCCTGTTCTGGAGAATGGTGCAAGATGTGAGATGCTACCGACTGCAAAAGTTGACGAATTTATCGATCGCACTCAAACTACAGGCGCAACCGCAGCAGTGCGAGAATTCCGGGAATGGGTAAAAAATCAGTAATTGTGCAGTCTACCACCGCACTCCTCGCGCATCGGAAAAATCGGCATCTAGAACCGCCCCAGGATCGAATACAGCATCAGTTAAATCAGCTTTTCTAAACGACGTTATCGACAATTTTTCTATTTGTTCAACAGCGATAAAAAAGCCGATCGCCGTTAACCCAAGAATTACCCCAGAAACCAAAAATAAGACAATTCCCCGGATAGTATCCCCGCCCAAAAATGTCACAATACCGCTAGCCCCGATCGCAGCAGCAGCCCCAGCCACAGCCCCCGCCACAATTCCAGCCTCGCCCCGAGTCGCAGCAATCGCCGTCGCAGCGGTTCCAGCCACCGCCACAGCCCCCGCATCCGCCCCGGCTATCAGTCCAGTCAAAGCGCCAGCCGCCGTCACTGTCACCGCCGTTACCCCAGCCCTAGCAATCAAATTTCTCACCCGCCTGCGGCTTTGTCCGGTTCTGACACCCTGAAAATTTGCCCCCCTCAAAATCGCCCCGGTGAAATTGCAGCCTCGAATGTCGCAACCGCTGAAATTCGCCCCTGACAAGTCAAGCCCTTTAAAAGAACGGTTCCGCAAGTTTTGGTTAGCAAAATTGAGATTTCGAGGTTGAGTCATTCGATTTTAGATTTTAGATTTTAGATTTTAGATTCACAACCCAAATACTTAGGATTGTAGATTTTAGATTATAGATTTTAGATTAACCAAGCACAGGGCATTTAGAATAAAGCCTGTGGTTTATAACGACTTTCCATGTCTCCCATCTCCGAATCTCCATTTTCCCCGGAACAAATTGCCGGTGAAAGACTCACACCTGAAGAATATGAAGAAATCGTTCAGCGTCTCGGTCGCCATCCTAATAAAGCTGAATTGGGAATGTTCGGCGTTATGTGGAGCGAACACTGCTGTTACAAAAATTCGCGGCCACTATTAAAACAGTTTCCCACAGAGGGCGATCGAATTCTCGTCGGGCCCGGAGAAAATGCCGGCGTCGTAGACTTGGGAGACGGCTTGCAACTCGCCTTCAAAATTGAATCCCACAACCACCCGTCAGCAGTCGAACCTTTCCAAGGTGCAGCAACGGGTGTCGGCGGGATTCTCCGCGATATCTTCACAATGGGTGCACGCCCGATCGCACTTTTAAATTCCCTGCGTTTCGGCAACTTAGACGATGCTAAAACTCAGAGATTGTTCAAAGGCGTAGTATCGGGAATTTCCCATTATGGAAATTGCATCGGCGTGCCCACAGTTGGCGGCGAAGTTTACTTCGATCCTGCCTATTCCGGCAACCCGCTAGTAAACGTCATGGCCTTGGGTTTAATGGAAACTCAAGAAATCGTCAAATCCGGGGCATCCGGCATCGGAAATCCCGTGCTTTATGTCGGTTCAACTACCGGGCGAGATGGCATGGGAGGAGCAAGTTTTGCCAGTGCAGAATTGACCGACAAATCAATGGACGATCGCCCTGCAGTCCAAGTAGGAGATCCATTTTTAGAAAAATCCTTAATTGAAGCTTGTTTAGAAGCATTCAAAACCGGTGCAGTCGTCGCCGCCCAAGATATGGGTGCGGCGGGAATCACCTGTTCCACATCAGAAATGGCAGCCAAAGGCGGGGTCGGCATTGAATTCGATTTAGACAAAGTTCCCGTTCGAGAAAGCGGTATGGTTCCCTACGAATACCTGCTTTCAGAATCCCAAGAACGGATGTTGTTTGTTGCCCAAAAAGGACGGGAACAGGAATTAATCGATATTTTCCACCGCTGGGGATTGCACGCGGTAGTAGCGGGGACAGTCATCGAAGAGCCGATCGTCCGAATTCTATTTAAAGGCGAAATCGCGGCGGAAATTACCGCGACTGCTTTGGCAGATAACACCCCAATTTATCACCGAGAACTGTTGACAGAGCCGCCCGAATATGCTAAAAAAGCATGGGAATGGACGGCGGATTCCCTGCCACAATCCACAGTTACAGGTATCGAAATTAACGGCAATTTCCAAACTTGGAATCAGATTTTGCTGACGCTTTTAGATACTCCCACCATCGCTTCTAAACGCTGGGTTTATCGCCAATACGATCATCAAGTGCAAAACAATACTGTTGTTTTACCGGGAGGCGCTGATGCTGCGGTTGTCAGATTGCGTCCGCTAGAACCTTGCCACTCTTCCCTTGCTAACGGGTTAGAAGTACACCCCCTTGCTAAGGGGGATCTACAGAGAGAAAATGCTATTTCTCTAGCTTCCGAAAGCAAACAGGAAGAAGAAGTAATTCCTCTATTTACAAAGGCACAAGGTAGGGAAACTCCCAAACTTTCTCCCCCCCTTAGCAAGGAGGAAGCGCCGCAGGGGGCTATTCCCGGAGTTGCTGCAACGGTTGATTGCAATTCTCGTTATGTTTATCTCGATCCTTATGAAGGTGCAAAAGCAGTCGTAGCGGAAGCAGCGAGAAATTTAAGTTGTGTGGGTGCTGAACCTCTGGCAGTTACTGATAATTTGAATTTTGGCAGTCCTGAAAAGCCTATCGGATATTGGCAGTTAGCGTCAGCTTGTCGCGGGATTGCTGATGCTTGTCGGGAGTTGGGAACGCCTGTTACTGGTGGCAATGTTTCTCTTTACAATGAAACGGTTGATGCTGAGGGGAATCCTCAACCAATTTATCCGACTCCGGTAATCGGAATGGTGGGGTTAATTCCCGATTTGAGCAAGCTTGCTGGCCAAGCTTGGCTAAAGAAAGGTGATTTAATTTATGTCCTGGGAATTGGTGAATCATCCCAAAACTCAGAACTTCCATCGGAAAGCTCAAAAATCGAAACTTCTCCTACTCTCGGAGGTTCGGAATATTTAGCGGCAATTCACGGGATTGTAGCTGGGAAACCGCCAAGGATAGATTTTGAGTTAGAAAGAAAAGTGCAATCGGTTTGCCGCGATGGAATTCGGCAAGGTTGGGTAGGTTCTGCCCATGATTGTGCGGAAGGCGGAATTGCGATCGCCCTCGCGGAATCTTGTATTTCTGCTAAAATGGGTGCGGAAATTCATCTCAGTTTCAACTCGGCAAATGTCAGCCGCTGGGATGAAATTTTGTTTGGTGAAATGGGCAACTGCATTGTAGTTTCAGTCGCACCGAAAAATCAAGAGATTTGGGAGTCTTACCTGCAAGAACATTTGACAAAAATGTGGCAGAAAATTGGTTTAGTTTGCTGTGCTGAATCACCTTTGCGGGTTGTGAGTGCTGACAATCAAGTGTTAATTGAGGTTGCGATGGGTGAGATGGGCGATCGATTCTATAATGCGATCGAGCGTCGGATTGCATCTGTCTAATCGCATTCCATATAAAGGGCGGTTGAAACCGCCTCTACACAGACGAAACCCGCCGACGCGGGTTTAAAATTTTCAGTCCGCGCAGGCGGAGTTTGTTTGTGCATAAGCGATTTCAAACGCCCAATTAATTGCCCAATTAATCGTCGAGTCAATCGCCCAGTCAATCTATACAATATAAACAGTATCATTCCTAAAATAAATGATTTGCTGTATCAATCCCAACTGCGAAAAGCCTGACAACCCCGACGGACAAACATATTGCATCAGTTGTGGCGTTAAACTCGTACCCATCCTGCGAAATCGTTTCCGCATGATCAAATTCCTCGGTAAAGGTGGCTTCGGCAGAACCTATTTAGCAGAAGATATTGATAAACTAAATCAACCCTGTGTCGTTAAACAATTAGCACCAAATGTCCAGGGGACTTGGGCTATTAGCAAAGCGGTAGAATTATTTCAGCAAGAAGCCAGACAACTGCAACAGCTAGGACAACATCCCCAAATTCCCTCTCTTGATGCCTACTTTGAAGAAGACAACTATTTGTATCTCGTACAACAGTTTGTTGATGGGGATAATTTGTTGAGGCTTTTCCAAAATCAGGGAATTTGGCAAGAAACCCAAGTTAAGCAACTATTACTCGAACTTCTACCTGTTCTCAAGTTTATTCACGAACAAAAAATTATTCATCGAGATATCAACCCTGAGAATATTATGCGCCGTCGCAGTGACGGTTTGTTCCTGCTGATTGATTTCGGAGTTTCCAAACAGTTGTCGGGAACAGTGATGTCGATACTGGGAACACAAGTTGGTACGCATGGTTATACACCGCTTGAACAAATGAAAGGGGGTGAAGCTTATCCAGCCAGCGATTTGTTTAGCTTGGGGGCGACTGCTTTTCATCTACTGACAGGGCTATATCCTTTTGATTTGTGGGTGGATCAAGGTTATAGTTGGACGGCCAATTGGCAGCAACATTTGAAAAGCCCCATAGAAAAAGGATTGGAAGTGATTTTATCTAAGTTGTTGGCCAAAGATATCCAGCAGCGCTATCAATCAGCCGAGGAAGTTTTAATAGATTTTCAACATCAGTCAAGACAAACTCCCGCACAGACACCAACTCCCGCGCAGACTTTACAAAGATTTGACTTTGAAGTGGTGACAGTTGATGTGCGGGGTAATATAACTAGCCGTCAACGCCGTCAAGCACAATTTATTAGTGAAAATTTAGGTAGTGGTGCAACCTTAGACATGGTAGCAATTCCTGGCGGCAGTTTCGTGATGGGTTCCCCTAATACCGAAGCAGAACGAAGGGACAAGGAAGGGCCGCAGCGTACTGTGAATATCTCTCCTTTTTTTATGGGTAAATATCCAGTCACTCAAGCACAATATCAAGCGTTGATGGGGAATAACCCTTCTCATTTCAAAGGTTTTTTCAAAAGCAAACAACTCCCTGTAGAACAAGTTACCTGGGATGAGGCTGTGAAATTCTGCCGCAAGCTTTCTGAAAAAACAGGGAAGACTTATCGTTTACCATCGGAAGCCGAATGGGAATATGCTTGTCGCGCCGGAACTACAACGCCTTTCTATTTTGGCGAGACAATTACCCCGGATTTAGTTAATTATGATGGCAATTATCCCTACGGTGCTACGCCGAAGGGACTTTACCGCAAACAAACAACAGATGTGGGGAGTTTTGGGCCGAATCCGTTTGGTTTGTATGATATGCACGGGAATGTTTGGGAATGGTGCATCGATCGCTGGCATGATAACTACAATGGCGCACCAAGTGATGGAAGTTCTTGGGAAACTGGAACAGGTCATCACCGTGTGCTGCGTGGTGGTTCCTGGGACTACAATGCGGTCCATTGCCGCAGTGCCTTTCGTGACAGGAATTCGGCGGACTACAGGTTGAGGAACTGGGGTTTTCGCGTGGTGGTAGCTTCGGTTTCTTCCTCGTCCTAGTTTTCCCGGCGAGGACTCTTCTCTGCTCTCTAGCCATTTAGCGCCTTGAAGCCGTAGGGTGCGTCGCCCGAAACAATCTGCAAGTTCGATCGACTATTTCACACCCACGCACCACAAATTAGTAAGGTGCGTCGCCCGAAACAATCTGCAAGTTCGATCGAGAATCTCGCAGCGAGGCACCCTACAAATTAAACTGAAAAACTTATCTGCTCCGTGCTATAGCCATCACTTGCCGCGCCCAAAATGACTTTACATGGCCACACAGATTTCCATGATGATATAGTAGGTCAATTTAATGAAAAAGTCAAGATTGATCGCCCTTAAATTCTAATATTTCAAAAAGCCCGTGAAGCAATTTTATAATTTATTTTCCATTGCACGATCGCCTATCTCTTAGTCCCCCTCTGCTGGGACGAGAGTTTGACAAGAAGCCATTTCAATAGACTGTAGGTGCCTTAAAAAATGGTTTCACCCCTCACCTCTAAAAATAGTGGATCGGGACTAAGTATTTAATTAACCATATAGCTATTAACTACCAATAGCGAACCCCAATGCTGCATTCCAGATGTGAGGGGTAACACCCTCCGCGATATTCGCCAATAATCTCTTTTAATCGCCTAATCGAGCGCCAGAGCGCGCCCCATCGATCGCGCCCCATCGATCGCCCGACCGCCCACAATTAATCAAGGTTAATATAGGATCAGGGGGCGATCGATACTACAATGCCATTAAACGCCGCATCGCTTCTGTCTGAAATGCTACACGACTTGGAAATAATGACAGATCCGTGGCAAGATTAAGGGAATGTTAAGTTATGCGACGCTTTCGCAAACAAGATTTCCCGCTGAAACTGTCCCCCTAACCCACCTTCCCCATTAGGAACCCACTCATCTATGATTCCCAACCATTCCTTCGCGGCTGACGAGCATTCTAACAAACCCGACAAGCCCGAGGAAGCTTGTGGCGTTTTCGGTATCTACGCACCGGGTGAAGATGTCGCCAAGTTGACCTACTTCGGTTTGTATGCTTTGCAGCACCGCGGTCAGGAATCAGCAGGAATTGCCACCTTTGAAGGTGAAAAAGTCCACCTTCACAAAGATATGGGACTGGTTTCCCAAGTCTTTAACGAATCGAGTTTAGGTCACTTGCCGGGTAACTTAGCCGTAGGCCACACTCGCTACTCTACTACCGGCTCGTCGCGGGTTGTCAACGCTCAACCTGTTGTCGTCCAAACCCGTTTGGGAAGTCTCGCGCTAGCACATAACGGAAATCTTGTCAATACCAAAGAATTGCGGGAAGAATTGCTGTCTCGGAAGTGCGAATTTGTCAGCACGACAGATTCAGAGGCGATCGCAGTGGCGATCGGTTCCGAGGTAGACAAGGGCAAAGACTGGCTCGAAGCAGCGATCAGTGCCTTTGGTATGTGCCAAGGAGCCTTTAGTTTGACGATCGCCACCCCCCAAGGCGTGATGGGAGTCCGCGACCCCCACGGCGTCCGCCCGCTGGTAATTGGCATCCTCCCCACAACTCCGGTACGATACGTTTTAGCATCGGAAACTTGTGGCTTGGATATTATCGGTGCTGAATTTTTGCGGGACGTAGAACCGGGGGAATTAGTTTGGATTACAGAGGAAGGTATGGCTTCCTTCCACTGGAGTCAGCAGCAGAAGCGCAAACTTTGTATCTTTGAAATGATCTATTTTGCTCGACCCGACAGCCAGATGGAAGGTGAAAGTTTGTACAGCTACCGACTGCGGATCGGGCGTTTGTTGGCAGCAGAATCTCCGGCTGATGCGGATATAGTCATCGGCGTTCCCGATTCTGGAATCCCGGCGGCGATCGGCTTTTCTCAAGCTTCCGGTATTCCTTACGCCGAAGGATTGATTAAAAACCGCTACGTCGGGCGCACTTTTATTCAACCGACTCAGACAATGCGCGAGTCAGGAATCCGCATGAAACTCAACCCTCTCAAAGATGTGTTGGAAGGGAAGCGAGTAATTATTATCGACGATTCGATCGTGCGCGGCACTACCAGCCGCAAAATAGTCAAAGCCTTGCGGGATGCGGGCGCAACGGCAGTTCACATGAGAATTTCTTCGCCACCGGTGACTCATCCTTGTTTCTACGGGATCGACACCGACAATCAAGATCAGTTGATTGCTGCTACTAAGTCAGTCGCAGAAATCGGCGCCCAAATTGGGGTTGATTCTTTGGCTTTCTTGAGTTGGGATGGAATGCTGAAGGCGACTAACGAAGACCCGATGAGTTTTTGTTCCGCGTGTTTCACTGGTGATTATCCGATCGACGTTCCAGAAATGGTAAAACGGTCTAAGCTCATATTAGAAAAAGCTGGAACCTAAAAAATCAAAAAGCGAGAAAGCAATCGCCCGTCACTTTCCGCAATTTAGGGATTTTCAAGTTTTTCTGGTAAGTCATTGCCAGAATGTGTGTAGAAATGTTACATTAACTTAGCTTTAGCAATTCTTGCAGAATTGGTGAACTGTAGTAAACAGTCGCTTGGGTACCACTTGTGTGAAACCCAACACTCGGATTGGAGATTGGAGATTGGAGATTTGTGCTTGAATCTAAAATCGCCAATCTAAAATCGATGCTTTTTCCCTACACTCTCGTTCACAATTCCTGCTCGAAACGCTGTATGCTACCTGCAGACTGGAGGTAGTTCCTCCAGATGTCCACTCTCAGATTGAAGTCGCATTTCGCACCAACAACGGGCACATGAGATTTTTTCAGATAACAGGGTCGATCGCACTAATTTTTTCCATACAAGTATTCCCCAAGCCAACTTGCTTGAGAATTGCGGATGGGCGGTTCATGCGAACTAAAGAACTTTAGAAACCCTTGCAGAGTAAAAAATATGGCTCCTTGCGAGCCGAAAGTGACTGTTAAAAGAAGGCGGAATGCGGTTTCTCAAGTCAGCTTAAATCGGAAACTTCGTGCAATCAAATACTGTTCTCAATCAGCCGAGCAATCAAGGCTCATCCTCTCGTACAGCAGAGTTACCTTTTACTCTTCAAGATATCAAGGCAGCTATTCCAGCCCACTGTTTTGAACCCTCGGCATGGAGATCTCTGGCTTATTTCTTTTTAGATCTTGGAATTATCGCAGGTTTGTATGCGGTCGCCTACACCCTCGATTCCTGGCTCTTTTACCCAATCTTTTGGTTGATGCAGGGAACCATGTTTTGGGCATTGTTTGTAGTGGGCCACGACTGCGGACACGGTTCATTTTCTAAGAGCAAATGGCTCAACAACCTGATCGGACACCTCTCCCACGCTCCAATTCTCGTGCCCTTCCACGGTTGGCGGATCAGTCACAGAACCCACCACGCAAATACAGGCAGCTTAGATAACGATGAAAGCTGGTATCCGGTATCGGAGAGCAAATACAATCAAATGCCTTGGTACGAAAAGCTGGGACGCTTTTATTTGATGTTATTTGCCTATCCAATTTATCTATTTCGCCGATCGCCCGATCGGGCAGGTTCTCACTTCATGCCCGGTAGCCCGATTTTCCGTCCCTCCGAAAAATGGGATGTGTTGACGAGTTCCGCATCCTTGGTACTGATGGTAGGCTTTTTAGGCGCGCTAACCTATCAGTTTGGTTGGCTGTTTTTACTCAAGTTCTACTTAGTTCCCTATGTAGTGTTCGTGATGTGGCTGGATTTGGTAACATTCCTGCACCACACAGAAGCGGATATTCCTTGGTATCGCGGTAAAGATTGGTCTTTCTTGAAAGGTGCATTGTCTACGATCGATCGCGACTACGGAATCATCAATTCCATCCATCACGATATCGGCACCCACGTAGCCCACCACATTTTCTCGACAATGCCGCACTATCACTTGAAGGAAGCAACAGAAGCAATTAAACCAGTGTTGGGCGATTATTATCGCAAGTCAACCGAGCCAATTTGGAAGAGCTTTATTCGCTCTTACTGGGATTGTCATTTTGTCTCCGATACAGGTTCTGGAGTTTACTACGAATCACCTAACAGTCGGCGATCGGCTGAAGTTAAGTAGCTTAAATAAACAATAGAATACGTAAAAACCCGACTTCTTAAAGAAACCGGGTTTTTCTTTTTTGCGCGTGTTTGATCAGATGTTCCACATCTGGAGGGGTGACAAGCCGCCCTTGAGGGGTTGTCACCCAGCCAGCGATTTTTCCAAAGCTTGTATTACTACTTCAGCCTTCGCAGTCCAACCAATAATACCGCCTTGGGCGCAAATCATATCGATCGCGCTTTGTTTAAACTCTGGAAAGTAGCTGGCTGTAGCATCCTCAACGAGTAAACATTCAAACCCCCGATCGTTAGCCTCACGTATAGTGGTTTGAACGCAAACCTCAGTCGTGACTCCTGTAAAAATTAGGTGAGTAATCGCTTTTTCACGAAGTATTAATTCCAAATTAGTGTGATAAAAAGCGCCCTTTCCGGGTTTATTAATTACTATTTCATCAGGCATAGGTGTCAACTCTGAGATAATTGAATTGCCAGGTTCACCCAAAATTAAAATTCGTCCCATTGGGCCTCTATCGCCAATTTTTAGTTGACTTTGACCCCGCTTTTGCTTAGATAAAGGACAATCAGAAAGGTCAGGTTGATGACCTTCAATAGTGTGAACAATCGGGAGATGGCGATCGCGAAATACCTCTAACAACTGCTTTACCGTTGGTACGATCGCCTGTAGTTGGCTGACATCATTGCCTAAAGCTTCACCAAATCCCCCACGCTCCAAAAAGTCTCGCTGCATATCGATGATAACCAAAGCCACACCGCCAGAGACGGGCAGTTCATAATCATAAGGTTGGGCAGATATTAAGACCATATTGATATAGGTTTTTCCCAAATTACTAAGACTATGCAGCCAGCTTGGCTGACAACACTGTGGTTACTGTTAGGGGGGTTAATGACAAAGGTTCCGGCTTGGTGTTCGCCATTCTGGTCAGTTTGCGAGCCAGTTAGTACATAAATATGTTCAAAACCAGTATGGGTGTGCATTGGGACACTCGCTCCCGGCTCATACCGCAGTAGAGCAGCAGCCGATCCACTTTCGTTATCACCATAAAGTCGGTAGATTTCCACCCCATCACGAAATGGTTGCCAAGCCAACTCATTCTGCCACGTCGCGATATTAGGTAAATCCTTAAGGAGCAAAGTTTGCTTCAGTAATTCAGTCATAAATATTCCAAAATTGATTAATGTCCTGCCATGCTCTTACCAATCTGAGCAAAATCTGCATCTGCGATCGCACTTTCATAAGTAAAATTCCCGCCACTGATTACCAAAACCCGATCGGACAATTTCAGCAGTTCATCTAAGTCTTCACTCACCAGTAACACAGCTACTCCTCGGTTTCTCGCCTCAACAATCTGACCGTGAATGTACTCCACAGCAGCAAAATCAAGACCAAAGCAAGGATTCGCTGCAATTAGTAACTTAATATGTTCCGCAGAGAGTTCCCGCGCTAGCACTGTGCGCTGTACATTTCCCCCCGACAGATTGCCAACAGGTGTATCTGGCGAAGGCGTTTTTATTTTGAAAGTATTAATTAAGTTCTTAGCCGCCTGCCTAATTTCTTTCAGGATGAGTAAGATACTTGCTTTAGCTTGAGGAGGGCGATCGAACGTCCGCAGGGCTAAATTTTCTGCCACACTCATGTGTGGCACACAAGCATTATGAAGGGGTTCTTCTGGTAGTGCGAAGACCTGATGTTTAAACATCTCGGCTCGTGTTGCTGTATAAACTTCGCCATTGACCAGCACATCTCCACCTGTAGCAGAACGCTGACCTGCCAACACCTCCACCAGTTCCCGCTGACCATTGCCAGAGATACCTGCAATTCCAACAATTTCGCCGCTGTGAACTGTGAGGTTTACTCCTGTCAATACCTCCAGACCGTTGTCTTTATTGGCGTGAAGGTCTTTAACTTCAAGGACAGGAATAGTCGTTGGGGGGGCTGTCTTTTCAACTTGTTTTGGCTCACGCCTTTCACCCATCATCATTTCAGACATATCCGAGACAGTCAGATCCTTTACCAAACCCTGACCTGCAAACTTTCCTTTACGCAGCACCGTGATGCTATCGCAAAACGCCATTACTTCCCGGAATTTGTGGCTGATAATTAACACACTTAATCTTCCGGCAGTAACTTCTGCGCGCAGTAAACCTAAAACCTCATCGGCTTCCTGCGGAGTAAGCACCGAAGTAGGTTCGTCCAGAATCAAGATTCGGCTTTGAAGATATATCTGTTTAAGAATTTCTAGCTTTTGTTTTTCCCCGGCAGCTAATTGAAACACCGGGGTATCTAGAGGAACTCGGAAAGGAGCAGTTTTCATAAAAGCCTTTAACTGCTCGTACTCGGCTTTCCAATTAATCAAATTGGGGCTATCAAAGCGGGACAAAACCAGATTTTCGGCTACAGTCATCGCAGGTACAGAGGTGAAGTGCTGGTACACCATGCCAATGCCGTACTTATGAGCATCGCGAGGACTTGCGATCGTGGTTTCCTGCTTGTCAATCAAGACTTGGCCTGAAGTAGGATTATAGAAACCCATGACACATTTAACAAGGGTACTTTTGCCGGCTCCGTTCTCGCCCAGCAAAGCATGAAACGTCCCTGGTTTTAGCGTCATCGAGAAGTTATCAAGTGCAGTCATCGTGCCAAACCGCTTAGTCATGTTAACCACCTCTAGTTCTGGTGGTTTAAGAAAGTTTTTAGTTGTGAAGTTTGAGTTTTGAGTGTCTAGATAATTCTGAGTATTTAGTGCTGAGTTTTTGGCTAGAGATCCTCTCACTTCAGTCATTTTTTTATCTCCTGTAAAGTTTTCAGTTTCTCGGCTATTTATGAGGTTTGGTTCTTTAATTAGATTGCGGGGTTCCTTTCAATGCTGGAACTATTTACTTTATTTTTTCCTCACGCTTCTACACTTAAAGCTTTGATAAATGCTTCTGAATCAGCGACGGTTCCAAACACTCCTCCCTGCATCTGGATCATCTTGAGCGCCGCCAGATGGTTGCCATAATCTGTTGCGCCTGTACAGTCAGATAAGAGCAAACATTCATAACCGCGATCGTTTGCATCTCGCATTGTGGTATGGACGCAGACATCGGTTGTAATGCCAGCCAAGACAATATTTTGAATGCCTTTGCGTTTCAGTAGCAGATCTAAATCCGTGGCATAAAATGAGCCTTTTCCCGGCTTGTCAATCACCGCTTCTCCAGGCAAAGGCGCGAGTTCTGGAATGATTTCCCACCCTGCTTCACCTCGAACTAGAATTTTGCCACAGGGTCCGGGGTCGCCGATTCCGGCTTGAATTCGGCGCGATCGCCACTGCTTGTTTTCTGGTAAATCTGCTAAGTCGGGGCGGTGTCCTTCGCGGGTGTGCATGATATGAAAGTGCTTCGCCCGTGCTACTTCTAAGACTTGCTTGATTGGCTCAATAGGAGCGCGAGTCAGTGACAAGTCGTAGCCCATCTTATCAACATATCCACCAATACCGCAGAAATCAATTTGCATATCAATTATCAGCAGCACCGTATTTTCTGGGCGCAAATCGCCATTGTAAGGATAAGGATATGGTTCAGCTTCTACAAAACGTCCCATGTTTATCTTCCTTGCGATAAATTCCTGTTTTACGTGCTAGTTCCTAAAGCTCCAGGCGCGCCTGTCAAAGTTCGTTTCGGCGAACAAGTAATAATCATGATCGCCAGGGTCAAGATGTAGGGCGAAGCATTGAATAAGTAGTAATAGGAATCCACCCCTACTGATTGCAAAGCCGGACCGATCGCCTGCGCCCCCCCAAATAGCAATGAGGCGTATAAGCACTGAACTGGATTCCAACGGGCAAAAATTACCAACGCTACCGCCATGAGTCCTTGACCGCTAGAGATGCGTTCTGTCCAACTACCGGGATAGTAAAGGGATAAATAAGCACCACCAATTCCAGCTAAAAAACTGCCCGCGATAATGCAGAGCATACGAACTTTATTAATGGAGATTCCCATTGCTTTGGCAGCATCGGGACTATCCCCAACTGCACGAATGAATAACCCCCAGCGACTTGATTTAAAAAACCACTGCATTAGAGGGGCGATCGCTACACCTAACAAAAATAGGGGACAAATTTGCAGCGCTGATTGCACCGGAGGCAGATGACTCCAAGCACCCAGAGGGAAACTAGGCAACTGGGGGGCACTTGGTTGAATAAAAGGTTTGCCAAAAAAGAAAGCAATGCCGCTACCAAAAATAATCATGGCGATGCCTACGGCAATGTCGTTTACTTTTGGTTGTATGCACAGCCAAGCGTGGATAAAACCTAGTACCATGCCAGCTAGACCAGCGGCTAAAACACCTAACCAAGGCGATCCAGTCTGATAAGAAATAGCATAGGCACTCATCGCACCCGTTAACAGTGTCCCTTCTAACCCCAAATTAATCTTGCCGCTTTTTTCAGTCAGGCATTCGCCCAAACTGACGAACAGAAACGGAGCGCTACCCCGCAAAGTTCCTGCCAAGATACCCAAAGGTACTCCCCACCAACCTAATACTTCTGCTGCCATTGTTGATTCCTCCGATTTGAGATTTTGACTTAACGTATTGCTTAGTTAGATAGTGGCTACTGATGGCTGCTCGCTAGAAGGTGGCTGCTGAGGGCTATCGGTTGACCGTTCTTTGAAAAATGGCAAACGTCCGTAGAGCGATTCGCTATACAGAACTACCAAAAAGACCAACCCTTGGAACACTAAAACCGTTGCATCGGGCAGTCCATGTGCCCGTTGCAAGATGCCACCACTAGCAAGAATGCCGCCAAGCAGAATTGCCACAATAGTCGCAGCAAGAGGGTTGTGTCGAGCAATGAATGCGACTAAGATACCGCTGTAGCCATAGTTAGCATTAAGTGATTCGTTAGCTCGACCATGCACGGCTGCGACTTCCACCATGCCTGCCAAACCCGCACAAGAGCCAGCTAAGAAACAGATTGCCATTGTCAACTTGCCGACAGGAAGTCCGGCAATTCGAGCAGCGCGGATGTTACCTCCTGCTGTTCGAGCTGCAAAGCCAAAGGTAGTGCGCTGGATCAGGAAGTAGGCGATCGCACAAGCAACCAACCCATAAATTAGACCGTAGTGAACGCGGGTTCCTGGAATATTTCCTAACATATTCACGTCAGGAATCGGGTAACTAGAAATTTTATTGACACTGCTGGGGTCACGCATTACGCCACCGACTAAATGATTCAGCAGGGCGATCGCAATATAATTCAACAACAAGCTGCTAATTGTCTCATTCACTGCCCGGTAATAGCGCAAAGCTCCCACTGCACCAATCCACACACCTCCACAGACAATTCCTGCCACCGCCATTGCAATTTGAACTAACGTCGGCGGTGCAGAAGATAAAGCCAGTCCAGCGGCGACAGCCCCCAGACCCCCAACTACTAAAGCGCCTTCGTTGCCGATAATCATCAACCCTAAACGGGCAGGTAGAGCCGTGCACAAGGAACTCAGCATCAACGGTGCAGCCCTGATCAGGGTGTTTTGGAATGAATGCCAACTGCCAAACGCTGCTTTGTAGATTGAGGCATAGACAGCAAAGGGATTAGATCCAGCCGCAGCACAAAAAATTCCAAACAATACCAATGAGAAGAGGATAGCGGCGATCGGGATACAAACCGCTTCCAAAGTTGTACGCCAGTTTTGACGGTTAATCATCATCAGAATAAAAGATGAATTACTAAGAAAATGATGAGTGTTGAATGAAAAACTTGCTTGTATAGCAGTTGCCGACGGGCATGAAATACTTTCTTAGGAATCAGAATTAAATAACTTACAATGCGTGATGGTTCTTGTGGGATGGGCGTCCCGCCCGTCCAGAAAGGGCGGGCTATAAGCCCAACCCCTACTCCCCACTTTCAAGAGTGTAAATTATTTAATTCGCGATCCTAATTAACTCGTAACTTTGCCGATGACACCTGATGCCAGCCAATTCATCTTTTCTAGTTCTGCGTCTTGCTGCTTGTAATCCTTACCTTCAGCAATCACAACTTTCCCGGTGTTATCTTTTATTTCCCCCTTATAAATCACCATGCTGCCATCAAGAAACTTACTCTTAGCAGCATCAGCATCCTTTTGCGCTTCGGCAGTTACGGCACTACCGTAGGGCGACAGCTTCAAAAAACCATCCTTCAAGCCACCGCGTACTAAATGGGGAATGCCTCCGTTCATCAGCGTCTTGCCAGCTTGAAGCATTTCAGCATACTTAGAATAGACATTCGTCCAGTCCCACTCGGCACCTGTTAAATATCCTTTGGGCGCAAGTTGGGCTTGACTCGCATGGTAGCCAGTACAGAAAATGCCTCGTTTCTCAGCCGTTTCTATCACTACTTTGGGGCTATCTACGTGACAGGTAATTACATCAACCCCCTGGTCAGCCATACTATTAGCAGCATCAGCTTCTTTAACAGGCAAAGACCAATCTCCTGTAAAAATCACCTGAGTTGTAACTTCTGGCTTAATACTCCGTGCCCCTAATGTAAAGCTATTGATATTGCGTAATACTTGCGGTATGGGTTTAGCAGCAATAAATCCTAATTTTCCGGTTTTAGAGGCGTGGGCGGCAACAATGCCTGCTACGTACTCACCCTCATCAATGTAGCCAAAATAGCTGCCAACGTTATTTGGATGCTTACCTTCCTGATAAAGTCCACCGCAGTGAAAGAATTGTACCTCCGGGTAATCCTTTGCCAGTTTGAGAATATGCGGGTCAAAGTACCCGAAGGACGTAGGGAACAGAACCGTTGCCCCATCCTGTTCGATCATGTTCCTCATGGTTTCTTGTACCGATGTAGTTTCAGGAACATTTGCTTCCTCTACGGTTTTTACCCAGGCTAATTTTGAAACCCCAGCGTTCCCTTCTGCTTGGGCTTGATTGTAGCCGTAGTCATCTTTGGGACCAACATAAATAAATCCCATCACAATTGGCTTATCTTTGCCAGCCGAGTTTGCTTGAACCTCTTTAGCAGGACTACATCCAGTCCAAAGGCGCGATGTGACTGCAAACGCTGTAGTAGATAAAATCCCACGAATTACTTGACGCCGAGGTATAAACAATGACTTTTTGGTACTCATTCTCTATGTTCTCACTAAAAGTCTTTAAGAGGAATTCATAGCTAAGCTTTAACGCTTATACTTGCTGGGAATTGCTAGATATTCACGCTAAATTTGTCAGCTTTTAGTCTATCTATTCAACAATGAGATTAAATGCGTTAATAAGTATTTACATTCAAATCACATCTTGAATTTAATGTAAAAGATACATGGGGAACCAAAACTAATTCTAATAAAGAATTAGTTCTTGCGGAAAATGTTGTTTTAGGAAAGTCGAAAGCCCTAAAAATCAATGATGTTTATCTTATCCCAATTACTTTTAGTAGTAACTTTTTTTATAAAAACTTAATAATATTAGCCAAATTGTCTCCCAAAAAGTTCGCTATAAACAAAATTAAACAATAATGTTCACCACAAACAAAAAAGAATTTTTGAGTGCTGGCACGCAACTAGCTTTTCACTCTTGGACGCAACGTAAAAATAAGTCGAGGCTGAATCAAAAACCACAGAAATCGATGTTACAAAATCCGAAAAACTGTCATTGATTTCTAATAACAGTCAATAAGAGGTATTTTACAGCGTATTCCAGCTTTATGAATTACACCGCGCTCTCACGGGGTTTCTTTACTGTTCTCGCATCCTTACTGATTCTGTTCAATAAACCCGGTTTCTCGCGATCTACATCTACATGGAATATGCTGTATTTTTATGGGAACTCTTTTGGGGTTGCCTTCTAGCCCGCCCCAAAGGTAAAAACTAAATGCAGTACAGCTTAGTGAGGACTTCAGTCCGAGCAAGTTTTATGAGGACTGAAGTCCTCACTACCAAATTTATAACGGTTATTATACCCGAGGTAATATTACAGATTACCT
Organism: Microcoleus sp. B3-D2; assembly: GCF_036705345.1. Classification (NCBI taxonomy): domain Bacteria; kingdom Bacillati; phylum Cyanobacteriota; class Cyanophyceae; order Oscillatoriales; family Microcoleaceae; genus Microcoleus; species Microcoleus sp. B3-D2. The sequence goes on along the minus strand of NZ_JAUBUG010000001.1, from coordinate 58,118 downwards.
TTAAGCCCGATCGCCGTGACAATAGTCCACACATCTACCAACAGCAACAGCATCGTACATCCTAGCAAAATAAGATACATCCAAGGCTGCGACAAAGGGCGAACATCTCTAGTATCAATGCCTGTTTTTGCTTCCACCAAACCGACTAATTTAGCAAATCCAGCCACCCGCATTGGCAGCAAATAACCTTCTCCCGAATGACTCAAAAAATAGTAAACTAAACCTCCTTGACCGGTCGATCGAGGTTTGAGAGCTTTCACCTCAGTCCAAGGTAACGACCAACCCTTACGAAAAAAACGCGGAAACCAGTTGGGATACGTGACTTCAATCCCTTCCTCGCTCAAAATTACCCTTTCACTGAGCACGCCGTACAGGCCCACAGCGCCGACAACAATTGCTGCCCAGAGTGCGGCGGGAGGAACGGGTGCTTTAGTTACTTCCGACAAAAACGGCAACGGAATTGTCAGGGCTGCGTACAAGCTCAACAGCGTGATTCTAATCAGGGGAGAAAGCCGGAATATCGCCGGCTCAAATACTGGGGCAGAAGATGGGGAAGAGGCGATCGGTTCTACTGACATGGCTGAAATTCGAGAAGCTGTTTAAGGATATTTTTGCACAGCTTTCGGACCCGCCAACAAAACTCAGGGAAATACGAAAAACCAGACAATATTTGCAGTTGTGAGTCTTGATCTAAAATTCATTTCAGAAACTTTGATTCTTAACTGTTGAGTTTTTACCGCTTTGCAGAAGTTGGAATTTTGAGCGCGGAGTTATCAATTAACTGACAATTTATAACTCAAAACTCACAACTGCGATTAATCGACGGCGGTTAGTGCCGGGACAGTCAAAGGTTCTGAGATTTCTCGGGATTTGGGGCGGCCGACCATTACTGCTCGATCGCCCTGAACTTCCCCTAGGGATCTGCTAGGATTGACGTTTGAATAGGGGCCTTCGTTAATCTGCAAGCGATCGCAAGGAATTTTATCCGACAAAATTGCACTGGCCATCATCCCGGTGTGAATTTCCAATGCTGCGGCCGGCATCGCTTCAAACACTAAGCGCTGTCCGGGAAACACCACTCGTTCAAAGTACCAGTTAGGAATGTTGGCGATGCGAGCAATTTGAATCTGACTGGTGGCGTTGACGTAGCAGCACAGAATTTTGCTGTCGGCGTCTGAGGGTACGGGGTCAAGAATTTGAGCCATAACTGCTGAGGGAGCCTTGCCTAAAAGTTTTAGTTATCTTCTCAGGCTAACACTAGGCGATCCCAGCCTACTGTAAAGCCGACTACCAACTCCCTTACACATTAGAGACCGATCGTACCTAACTTAAAATTTAACCGGATAAATATCTGGTTTTTAACTCCCCGCTGGGATTTTCTGTCAAAATACGCTGTATTGACTTAAAAATTAGCTTTTTTCTGCTGCTGTCGCCGATCGACACCAACAAGCTCGGCCTTAATCCCAATAGAAAAATTTAAGAATATTTAATGTCAAATTGCGAAAATTAGATAGATTGTAAAGTTATATTAAAAGAATATTAACATAGCTGAAAAAGTTCCACTTTAGGATATGGCAATCATGGAAAACCGAGAAAACCGAGTCCTGTACGTTCGCCTCCCTTGCAATCCTATTTTCCCGATCGGAGTTGTGTATCTTTCGGATCACGTACACAAGCTGTTTCCCGATGTCGAACAGCGCATTTTTGATTTAGGTGCCGTACCCCCCCTGGATTTCGCTAAAGCTTTAGATGCCAGCATAGACGAGTTTAAGCCGACTCTGCTGGTTTTCTCTTGGCGCGACATTCAAATTTACGCGCCCGTGGGCGGCAGGGGCGGCAATCCGCTGCAAAATGCCTTCGAGTTTTACTACGCCAAAAATCTGCTGATCAAGTTCCGGGGAGCACTCGGAGGACTGCGTTTAGCAGCGTCTTACTACACCGAACTCTGGCGCAATTTGGGACTGATTAAGCGCGGATTGAAGCGGGCCCGGAAATACCGCCCCGAAGCTCGTGCAGTGGTCGGAGGCGGTGCTGTGAGCGTGTTTTACGAGCAGTTGGGCCGCAGTTTGCCGGCCGGAACAGTGGTTTCGGTGGGGGAAGGCGAAGCTTTGCTGGAGAAGTTGATTAAGGGCGAAGATTTGGCCGAGGAAAGGTGTTATGTGGTGGGCGAAACTGTGCCGCGCGCGAAGCTAATTCACGAAAAGCCCGCCAACATCGAGAAAACTGCCTGCGATTATAACTACATCGAAACCATTTGGCCGGAATTTTCCTATTATCTACAGGATATGGACTTCTACGTGGGAGTCCAAACCAAGCGCGGCTGTCCTCATAATTGCTGTTACTGCATTTATACGGTGATTGAAGGGAAGCAAGTGCGAATTAATCCGGCGGATGAGGTGGTGGCGGAAATACGGCAATTGTACGATCGAGGTATCCGCAATTTCTGGTTTACCGACGCTCAATTTATCCCAGCACGCAAATTCATCGACGATGCAGTTGAATTATTGCAAAAAATCATCGCCGCCGGCATGGACGACATACACTGGGCCGCTTACATCCGTGCGGACAATCTCACACCAGAATTGTGCGATTTGATGGTAAAAACGGGGATGAATTACTTTGAAATCGGCATCACCAGCGGTTCCCAGGAACTGGTTCGCAAAATGCGGATGGGCTACAACTTGCGAGTAGTTTTGGAAAATTGTCGCGATTTAAAAGCAGCAGGTTACAACGATGTGGTTTCAGTTAATTACTCGTTTAACGTCATTGACGAAACCTTTGAAACTATCCGGCAAACTATTGCTTATCACCGAGAATTAGAGCGAATTTTCGGAGCCGATAAAGTAGAACCCGCGATTTTCTTTATCGGGTTGCAGCCGCACACAATTTTGGAAGAATACGCTTTTAAACAGGAGATTCTGCAACCTGGTTACGATCCCATGAGTTTGATGCCTTGGACGGCGCGCAAGTTGCTGTGGAATCCCGAGCCTTTGGGTTCGTTTTTTGGGCAAATTTGTTTAGAAGCTTGGCAGCGTAATTCCAATGATTTCGGCCGCGAAGTGATGGCTATTTTGGAGGAAAAACTCGGCTGTGCGGAATTGGAAGAGGCATTAACCGCGCCTGTGGAAATCAAAGGCAAACAGTTGGCAGCAGTTAATTAATTACCAGGTTGGCAGTCAGGACGACGGTTATTTAAAAAATGGGAAATGGGAGAAAAAATGTATCTTCTGTTTCCCTTTTTATTATTCACTAAATAGCTAAGCGCAAATAAACAATTACTGTGTAACTGAGTCAGTTCGCGATCGCATGGGGGACTAGAAACCCGGTTTCTACGAAAATCAAAGGTTTAGTAACGAGAAATATATGAAGAAACCCGGTTTCTCAGATCGGCGCGAACAAGTCATAAAATCTTAAAAATGTCATAAATGCAAGAGATTGCTTTCCTTCGATCGCATTGACATACTTATGTATTTTTACTGGTGTAGGGTGCACAGCTCGCACCTTACTTTAACCGACAGTGTAGCGTGTTTCTGCACCTTTCACCTCTGATATTAAATATTATTAATATCCAGCAAAGATCGCTTAAGATGTAATTATATAGTTAAAACCAGGAGTGACAAGATGTTTTATAAAGATAGAGTTAAGGGCATTAAAGGAGTAGGTCTAGTTATAGCAGGCATTAGTGCGATTCCCTACCCTTCGGGAACCCCTGCGGGGAACGGGATAGCTTCGTTTCACGGCTTTTTGACCGCCTCAGCAGAAGCAACTGCACTAAATCAACCGATTGGCAAAGTTCGGGCGATCGCACCCAACACTTTGGGCAATAATCAACCGCTGCAAATTGCTCAAGTTGAGGGATGTCCGAGAGCCCAAATGGTGCAATTTTTCGCAACGCCCAACTTTTCTATATACATTTGCAAAACCCAGGAAGGCGAAATTTTTTACCGCGGCCTCAGCAAAATAAATGGCAGCCAAATCAATGTCATGCAAGTAAGGACAGGTGACGACGGAACTTATGAAGCGACTAACGGCAATATTATCTATTCGATTAACCCGCAACGCCTGCAAGTCCGGCAGAATGGTAAGGTAATCTTGACCGAAGCTGTCATCAAGTAACACTAACAGTTATTTAATGATAAATTCACTAAATTTAGGGTGTATTTTATTTAAGTTAAAAATTCAAGAGCTGCAAAAACATCTTGATTCCTTCATAATCAAAGAGAATCAGTGGTAACGGTTATAAAATTGACTAACTTTTGTTCAAATACCTCTCAATCAATACGATCGCCACAATATCGTCCACCGGCCTCGGTGGTGTCCGCATTCCCTCGGGAATCAAGCGCGAAAGTCCCGTCGGAGGGTACATTTGCCAGTAGCGTTCCCTCGCTTCTAAACTGCTGTACCTCTCGTCAACCTGAACAATTTTGACCGCAGGCGACAAACTCTGCGTCAGTTTTTGTTTCCAACTCTTAGAAGTCGTTTGATCTCCGATTACCAATAACTCCATCGAAAACTGTTCGCACAAAGATTGAATAGTAGATATCGCTGCTTCCGACTGCACAACTTGATGGTAGCAGACCTTCTTATCTCTACCCATGACGGCGATACCGCACTTATCTTTACCTGGATCGAAACCTAAAATCATATTTATGAGTCCTGTGTTAATAAGTTTGTAGTTGCGATCGAGCGCCAGTCAACTCAATCGCCAACCTATATCTAATCTGATACTTGCATTCTTGAATGTCTCAAAATCTTTACGGGCGATCGCACTTATTTTGCTTGACTTTTTTGCAGGATTGACATATTATATCATCATGGGAATCCGTGCGGTCATATAATGCCTAAAATCAGAAACCGGGTTTTTGCCACAATATTTGCTTCCCAGTTTGATTTATCGAAAAAACCCGGTTTCTTTCACCCCCGCGCAAAAACTCGGTTTCTATCACCCCTGTGCAGGCGGTGCGTCGCTGTGCGATTGTCGATTTGATTTGCAAATTGCAGATGGCGACGCACCCTACTATCTTATTTGGATTTGGTGTAGTGGTATTTTTTGATATGCAGTAGATATGGTTGGCGGGGTTGTTGGCGTTATCGAATTTGGTGCGATCGATGCAGAGGAATTGGAGGGAAGGCGTGGAGGTTAGTTTCCGTAAGTTGGGGAAAGCAGGAGTTGGGGGAGTTGGGCAAGGTTGATTAGTTCAGAGGTCGGGATGCCACTATGCTATAATCAATTAACTGACAGGTGGTAATTGGGTTTCTTGCCCTCAACATAACCTACAATATTTAACTGGGAGTTGTAGTAATGGAAGTCGAATTTGGTCATGTTCAGGAATACAATACAGAAAGAGGTTTCGGATTTGTAAGCCGCACATTTAGGAATGCTAATCAACGAAATAAAAAAAATGTTTGGTTTCATATCAAAAAATTTAAGTATGATTACCCAAATTTGGCAAAAGAATTAGATGCGGGTTCCTTCGCAAATATTAACTTTTGGTACGAAGTTGATAATAGCGATCGCGAAAATGTCGGTAAAGTCTGGCTATACCCAAAAGATATTCCTCAGCAGCAACGAGATAGTTTAGTTGCTCATATTGAACAACTATGGTGCAATCCTATTAATGCCCTTCCTGAATGGCTAGATTCGATCACAATTGCTGCGGTTGGAGAAGTTCGCAAAGATGAGTTGAAGAAACTTTATGATGAACAAATCCGTAAGCGAAATGAAGTAAAAGAGCAAGAAGAAATACAGAGACAATCTCTACGTGAACAGGCGTTGAAGAAATTTTATGATGAACAAATCCGTAAGCGAAATGAAGTAAAAGAGCAAGAAGAAATACAGAGACAATCTCTACGTGAACAG